>JBHENQ010000060.1:0-30652 GCA_046261975.1 Gemmatimonadaceae bacterium
GCGTCAGAACGTACGGCACGCTGCCGGCACCGTTGTAGGCGACGTCCAGTGAAGCCTGCTCGCTGGTGGCCGGTGCGACGTCACCGAGCGCGACCTGGCGATGAACGGATTCCACTCGAGCGAGCGACCTACGGTCGAGAGCGGCGTCACGTGCGGCAATGGCCGCTTCCAACACGGCTTTCGTCACGGGCGCCGCCGTGAGTCCCCCATAGTACTCGCCTTTCGGATTGTCGAGCTTGACCAGTATCACGTATTGTGGCTCGTTCGCGGGAAACAACCCGACAAAGGAAGCTGTGTATTCGTTCGCTACGTAGCGTCCGTGAGCGGTGCGACGAGCGGTCCCGGTTTTGCCAGCCAGAGCAAAGGTGCCGAGTCCCGCCCGGGTAGCTGTGCCCGCTTCGACGGTACCAACCAGCATCTCGCGCACGGCCCGGGCTGTTTTCTCACCCATCACGCGTCTAACCACGCGCCGTTCGTGGCGAAACTTTACCTCGCCGGTTGCCGAACGCACTTCCCTTATGAGAGCAGGTTCGAGAAGCTCACCACCGTTGGCAAAGGTCGCGTACGCGGACGCGAGCTGCAGTGCTGTGACGGCGATCTCATATCCCATTGCAAGCGACGCCGCTGAAGTTCGCGACCAGTTCCGCGGCGCCCGCAGAATGCCGCCGGCCTCAGACGGAAACGGCACCCCCGTGGGAGTGCCGAAGCCGAAATCGCGTAGCGTCTCAAACTCTTCTCGAGGCGTCAGGCGCTGCACGAGCTTAACGATACCGATGTTACTGGAATAACGGATGACCTGCTCCAGTGTCAGCGACTCGGCCTTGTGCGTGTCGGTAATCGGGTTGCGCCTGCCTTCCATTATGTAAGTGCCATTCTCCGTATTCACCGTTTCGTCCACCGTGGCTCGTTGCAGCTCCAGGAGCGCCGTGGCGATGAATGGCTTCAGCGTGGAACCGGGTTCGAAGGGTTCGCTAAGGGCCGGGCTGCCACTCGAACGCGGATTAAGCCTCCTGCTCGCCATTGCCCGGATTTCTCCCGTGTGCGGATCAAGGATTACTATGTCTCCGCCTTCCGCGCCCATGGTTTCAGCGGCCCGAGCCAGGGCCTCTTCAGATATCTCCTGTAACTCCTGGTTGATGGTGAGGACGATATTGTCTCCAGGGCGTGGAGCGATCGCCGTATCCGGCGGAGCTTGAAACCGGAGTCCCTTCGCGTCGCGCACGAGCGTCGCGGTTCCAGCGCGCCCGCGCAGCAGGGTATCGAGTACCAGCTCCAGACCGTCGATGGCCGCGCCGCTCGCGTCGACGCTACCTATGACGCGCCGTGTAGCTTTCCTCTGGGTGTAAACACGCTCGAAAACGGCTCTCGCGTATACGCCCCGCATCTCTGCGAGTGGACCTGCATCACCTGGGAGAAAGCGGCCCGGCAGAGTCACCCAGGCGCGGCGTCTATCCGTCGCGCGAGCAATCCACTGTTTCGAGACACCAAGCTTGGCCAGCGCCCGGGCAGCGGCGCGCCTGTCGGCAAGTTCAGACGGCGCGACTGAGAGTCCTACCATCTCCCGACTCTGGGCGAGCGGTGCGAGGCTCGCATCGAAGATATCGCCCCGTGCCGCGGGCACATCCTCGGTGACGAAATGCTGGCGCAGCGCTTTCTTCTCCCAGTCGTCACCCTGCCATATCTGCAGATACGCGGAGCGCACGACCAGCGCCACTGCGAATGCAGCGAGCGAGGCGTGAATGATGCCTGTCCTGGTGGGGCGACCGATTCGCCCGGCGATTGCGGAACGTTGCATTTATGGCGAGCCTTGCGACTGATTCAGAATAACCACCTGAGTGTCGTTTGGGACGTGCAGGTTGAGGCGACGCTCTACCAATGGTGCCAATCTGCTGCGGCTCGAGGCATCCCGAATCTCACTCACCAGTTTTGCGCGCTCGGCCTGTAGCTGAAGGCGTTGCTGCTCGAGGGAGCTAAGCTCCCGTGCCTGCTCGATGCCAGCCGTCCTGCGCCAGATTACACCGGCGGAAATCAGAACGAAACCTGACAGCGCGATGGCGATTGTCGTTCGCCCCCGCGCCCCTACCCGCCGCGCCGCCATGCTCGCAACCTGGCGCTTCGGGCGCGCGGGTTCCGGGCCTGCTCAGCCGGGTCAGGGGTGATCGCTCTTCGCCAAACATTGTTACCCAATGCGTGGCCTCGGCACGTGCAGACCGGTTGGCGCGGTGGGCACACGCAATCCTGACTCCATTCGCGGAAAGCGTGTTTGACGAGTCGGTCCTCGCCGGAGTGGTAGGCGATCGCCGCAAAAATACCCGCCGGCTGGAGGCGGTCGCGAAGTTTTGGCAAGGCCTGCTCGAGGCCGCGTAACTCCTCGTTGATCTCGATCCTGACTGCCTGGAAGAGCCGTGCGAAATCGCCGGGTCCAGTCCGACTCCCAAGCGCGCCCCGTATAGCACCAACCAAATCGTCGCTGGTGGCGAAGGCACGGTTGGAGCGCCGCCGCGTAATCTCACGAGCGAGACGGGACGCCCTTCGCTCGTCGGCGTATTCACGAAATACTCGGATGAGATCGTGCTCCGTTCCGCTGTTGAGGAAATCCGCCGCGTTGATGGCTGTGTCGTCGCCCATTCGCATGTCCAGTGGCGCCCCTTCCGCGAAGGAGAAACCGCGCGCGCGATCATCGAGTTGTCGAGAGGAAACGCCGAGGTCAAGCAGAATACCATTGAAACGAGATCCCGATAGCGAGGGAATATCGTCGATCTCAGCGAAATTGCCCAGCAAGGCCTGAAATTGTCCGTTTTCGCAGAACTTTCGTAGTCTTTTGCGTGCTTCGTCAACGGCTTGGGAATCCCGGTCCAGAGCCGTTACCGTCGCACCATGCTCCAGCAATGCCAGTGAATGACCGCCGCCTCCGAGCGTGCCGTCCAGCACAGCTCCGGCGTCGCCCAAGACCGCGACGACGGTGTCCACCAGAACCGGGGTGTGATACGCACTGGCCCAGCGGGTTGTGAACATCTGCGGGAGAGAGAGTCTAATGGGCTCGGGACGGCGGAGTCAAGCGGCCGCTCAAAGTCCCGCTACTCTGTTAGTTTGTAACGGCGATGAAACCACCCCGAAAGAAGCGAAAGCTGACCTTCATCATCCACGGCTCCAGGTCTGAGCAACCCGCCTTGCGGCACGTGGTCGAATGGGTGCGCGCGAAAGGTCATATAGTCGATCCGCGTGTCACATGGGAGTCCGGTGACGCGTGGCGGTTCGCCAGCGAGGCTGCCGATCGGAATATGGACACGATCGTCGCCGTGGGCGGCGACGGTACCGTGAACGAGGTCGTAAACGGTCTCGACGGGAAGTCGGCGGCTCTTGGGATCATTCCGTTGGGAACCGCCAACGATTTCGCGCGCCAGACCGGAATCGCCGAAGACGCGGACCACGCCATGGACGTAGTGCTTCAGCGGAAGCCTATTACGGTAGATACCGCCGAGATGAACGGACGGCGATTCCTCAACGTTTCAACTGGCGGCGTCGGCGCGGAAACTACCGCGGAGACGCCTGCGGATGCCAAGGAGACCCTTGGGCGTCTGGCCTATGCTCTGACCGGAGTGAGAAAGCTGAGTTCTCTGAGCCCCACCAGAGCCCAATTCACGGCGCCCGGCTACGAGCTAGACTGCGAGATGCTTCTGTTCGCGGTTGGCAACGCGCGCGCGACAGGGGGTGGCTCGTTACTGACTCCCAACGCGCTGCTGAATGACGGTCTTCTGGACGTCTGCATAGTGGAGGCGACCCCTCTGGCGCAGCTCGCCAAGCTGTTTCTGAAGCTCCGCCGAGGTGAGCACATCGGCGAGGAGGGGGTGCACTACTTTCAGGTTCCATCCCTGACCGTGGAAGCGACAGCAGCCATCTCGGTTAACGTGGACGGCGAGTCATCCGAAGCAAGAAGATTGGAATATCGAGCGCGCCCGGGTGACCTCAAAGTGCATGTGAGCCACTTGCCGGGATTCGAGCCGGAGTAGGGTGGGGAGTCGGGAGTCGTGCTCTTCCCTAATCCCCAATCCCTAATCCCTAGCTTTACTTACACAGCTGCCTGATCTGGCCTTCCACCGCTAACGAGTACTGAGGTATTGCGCTCAGCAGGGTGGCCGTCGTCTTCGGATCGACCGCGCCGCCCGCAGGGAGCACGATCTGGGCTGTGGTGAAGGAACTCTCTGCGAGCTTGGCTAGCTGACAGTTCTTTGCGGTCTGGTTCTCGCGAACCGCGATATCTCCTAGCTGAAACGAGGCGACACCAAGCAGGAACTTCGACTCCTTCGTGGTTCCCACGCTGTCTGCCTGAGACAGCAGTCTCACGGCCGTCTCGTAATCGGTACGCGTCTTGGACGCGGCTGCCCTTTTGTAGGCCTGATTCCCTTGCACCAGAAGAACCTGACCTACGAGCGCCTTGTCTTCACCGCTCGCAATGGCCTGTCCAAGCGATTTCATGGCGCTGTCGGATTGCCCCAGGTCCAGCTCGATGAGGGCACGCCGATACCAGCCATGCTCGACCCTGGGATTTGCGGCGAGAGCGCGCTTGGCAGCCTCGAGGGCCTGCTGGTTCTGTCCGGCCACGCGCAGCGTTTGCGAGTGCAGTGAGAGAAGCGTTGCGTTGTTCGGGAATTTGGCAACACCACGCGCGGTGACTTCGGCCGCCTTTTGCGGCTGGCTGTCCGACGCGTACGCAGCCGTGAGTCTCACGAAGTACGCCGTATCGGCCGCGGAGGTGTCTGTCCTCGCCATCTCTTCACCAAGCGTGATAGCCTGCTTGTACTCACGCGCCGCGAGCAGGATGAGCCAGTTGAGTCTCATGAGGCTTGGATCACCAGGATTTTCCTGCACTGCCTTCTGAATGATTGGCAGCGCGGCCCTGGGAGTTTCGCTGCGCGCAATAACCTCTACCGCGTCCGCCACGAGCCTGGCGTCGGACGGATAGAAGGTTACGGCTTGAGTCCAGAGGTCCAGAGCCTTGGGCGCGTTCTTCGCGTCGGTATACGCTCTGGCACCAATGAGGAGCGCGAGTTTGTTGCGGGGGTCTATCTCAAGAACCTCGTTGACGATTGAGATGACCTGATCGACAGGTGCCTTGGCACTCACCATGGCCTGTGCGAGGCACACCCGTCCCAACGTGGACCGTGGATAGGCGGCGATTGCAGCGCGCGCGTGAGTCATGGCCGAATCAGGCTTCCCCCCAGCGATCGCGAGCTCGCAGGCACGCTCAGCGGCAAGCTGTTTCCGGGCGTCTCTGAGCGAGCGCGAGAACGCCGTCGCCGCCTCGAGCAGCCGGCCGCCCTCCGCGACAGGCAGCGGCTGAGTCATGTTCGCATCGCGCGTGAGAACCATACGCGATTCGATGCGGAACCCGCTTGGCGTCTTGGTAATGGTGCCGTCGAGGAATTCGTCGGCGCGCAGATTCTTCGCCAGCAGCTGGGCGGTGAGGCCGTCAAGAGGGACATCGGTCTGGAACCCCGATGCCTCCAACGTGGCGTTCACATCATTCTTGGGTATAACCCAGAGTTCCTTTGACGGGAAATCCTGTCCCAGACGTGAGCGTATGGCATCCGCCGCCTGCACGCCTAGTCCTTTGTCGGTGGATTTGAGCACCGATACCATGAATCGCGGCGCGTCTGCTGGAGGCGCATTGCGAGTCGTTGTGCGCTGCGCCAAGAGCACGGCTGGGCCACCTAGAAACGCGGCCACGAGCAGTGCTGCGATCGTTCTCTGATGGTGCATCAGTGCCCTCACGGTATGGTTCTCCATAATGGTTCCTAAGGTACCCTGAGTGTCACCTCGGGTTCCAGAAAATCACTCCCATGGGCGAAGAGGGACTCGAACCCCCGACATCCTGCGTGTAAGGCAGGCGCTCTAACCAACTGAGCTATTCGCCCAACCCGATTCATGTCAGCTCATTCGTGCATTATGGGTCTCTGTTTACGCCTCGCTTCATCTGTCCCTCAAGCACAACGGCCGGCACGTTGAGTGCCGACCGAAGCATCCTCGGCTGTCTGCAGACTTTACGACTTGGTTTCTACTTGAGGATTGCAACTGGGACCAGAACACAGTAACCCAGTACCAGCAGAATCGGGGCCAACGTGACGCCGCCGCGGTAAAGATCGGCGTATCCGCCGGCGAGTACCGCGGCCGCGAGGCCCCACCAAAAAAACGTGCGCCCACGGGGCGATGACGGTACCAGAGGCATGATTTTAGTAGTTTACCGGCGTGCTGGATGAGTGTCAAGGAATGTCGGTCCTGCTTCGCAGAAGCTCCTCGATGGCGCTCTCCCTCGCCGCGGTTTCCGCGGCCTCGTCGGCCGCGATCATCGCTTGGAGGCGCCTGCGGTCACGCCGCCGGCGTGCTGCATACGCCGGAAGGATTAGCAGCGCCACCAAGCCGGCCGCGAGAGTTGCGTTCCCGAAAACGGCGAGGACTCCGTACTTCCGCAGCGTGCGTTCGGCGAACCGCTTTTCGAATCCTGCCTTCGTCACGCCGTACGCTCGCCTGAGCGCTAGATCGAGCGACTCAGTCTCGCGCCAATACTCGAGGAAAAGAGTGAGCCCGCGCCGACGGTCCAGCGCCGCAATCTCAGCTACTGCCCGGTGTGACAGTGCATAGGCCGCGTCCGCTCGAGATCGGCCCGATCTGAAGCCACTCTCCATCGAGTCGAGAGGAGGAACGCCGCCAAAGACGAGCGCGGCACTGGTGGCCAAGACCTCCTCCCTCCCCCATTCGCCTGCAGCGTAGCTGGCGTATCCCTCATCGAACCATCGCGGCGGCAAGTCACCGAGAGCATCGTGGAGGGCGAGATGCGCGAGTTCGTGACGTAACACCTGCCGAGGCTCACCGGCGTCGGAGCCTGCCCGGCTGCCCTGCATCACAATGCGGCGCTCCCCCGGAAACGCGACTGCTGCTCCCCACTCCGGTACCGCGGGACCGATCCACTCCCTGAACCGCCGCTCGTCCGGCGCCAGTGCTATTAGTATGCGCGGAGCGTTGCCGGCTGCCGGTCGTGGCAAACCTGGAAACGTGTCTCGAGCAAGGGCGTTCTCGAGAAGCGACCGCAAGAGAGTGACGTCGTGCGGGAAAGCGAGGCCCACAAACCGCCCTCGGTCAATTCGAACTGGTGCTATGGCCTGCGCGTTGACCTTGCCTGCGCTGGACGCCAGCAAAGCGGCAAGCGCTAGGATAGCTGTGCCGGATTTCCTCCCTTTTCCACGTGAGCGAGCATCTCGCCGCAGCGTTTGCCCCATGGAGTGAACTTGTTGGCCGCCTGACCGTCCCGCCATGCCTTGAGCGCTTCGTCTCGCTTGTCTCCTAGCCAGAGGGCCTTACCAAGCTCGTACGATGCCTCGATAAGGTTGGGACCCAGGGTCAACGTCTTGCGAAAGAACGTCTGAGCATCCTCATACATCTCCCGCTCGAGATAGACGAGCCCGAGATAGAAATGTGCGTAAAGAGACGCTTTTCGATCATTGTCGAGCCGGATCGCCTTTGACAGGTGCTCGATTGCTTCGCCGAAAATCCGCTTTTTCAGGCAGATGTAACCGACGTTGACCCGAGCCAGTGAATTCGACGGCTGGCGCATGAGCACTTTCTGGAAGTTGAGCAGAGCGTCATCATACTTTTCCTGAAGCATCTGGGCCCAACCTAATAGGGATTCTGTTTGAGGATTCTCGGGCGCCAGCTCCAATGCTTTCGTCAGTACCTGCCTGGCTCCCTCGTAGTCGCCCTGAGAGATAAGGCTCCAGCCCTTTTCCATGAAGGAGGATGCATTCAGATGGTCGGCGTGAACGCTGGGACCAACCGCGCTGAATTGTGGAGCTGGCATCGGTGCGCGACGTTCTTCGACATCCTCCTTGGGGAGGGCCTTCCATCTTTCCGCTAGCTGTTTCACGCTCTCTTTGAGAGTCCCCAGCGAGGCCAGCTCTTCCTCGATCTCCTTATAGAGAGCGACGATATCTCTCTTTATAGCCTCGCGTTCGCCCGCTCCCGTCTCTGCCTCGTGAAGCTGTGCCTCGATTGCGGCACAGCGTTCCAGCTTCTTCGCCACAGCGGACTCAGGCATCCGTGAGCGCCTCCCGGGCGGACCGTTGCAACTCGATCCGCTCTCCGGCGGAGAGAAGTTTGGCCACATCCAGATAGATGATCAGCTTGCCCTGGTGGCTCACCACACCTTTCAGGTATTCGGCTGCCAGACCCCGGAAGATTGGGGGCGGGGGAGCGACCTGCGAGCGCGCGACGCTGACCACCTCGACGACGGCATCCACCATGACACCTACCAATTCTCTTTCGACGGAAAGCACCAGTATGCGCGTCTCAGCGCTCGGCGGAATCGGCTCGAGGGTAAAGCGCTGCCGTATTCCAACCATTGGCACTATGCGCTCTTGATACTCGAAAACACCCTCCACCCAGTCGGGCATGTCGGGGACTGGGGTGGGCGACTGATAACGCAACACGCGCTCCACGGCGCTGATTTCCACGGCGAACACGTCCGTGCCCAGCCGAAACAGAACCATTTGCTCGTCCGTGACCGCTGTCATGGTTTTTCTCTCGCAACGCAGTGCGCGACAAGCTCGGTGATGTCTACGAGTGCGACGAGTCGCGACGCGTCGCGATGGACGCCCATGACCAGCGCATCGTTCGTCGGGTCTCGTGACGGTACCTCCTCTACGGTCCGGGCGACTATAGTCAGCACCTCGAGCGCTTCGTCAACAGCGAGCCCCAGGCGGCCAGCGCCTCGCCGAATTACAAGCACGACGGGCTCGATGTTCGCGGAATCCTGTGCCTGGAGAACTGTTTTCGCTGCATAAACTGGAAGAAGCCTCTCTCTGTGCGCGCATACTCCCGCCAGGCGGCTGGATGTAACGGGCAGCGCGTGAATTTTGGGCAGCTCGATCACTTCCTCCACAGAATCCAGGTCGATTGCAAAAAGCTCACTACCCAGCCGAAACACGAGTACCTGAGTTTCGCCGCTTCCGGATGAAATCATCTCGCGCAGAGAGCTCCGCGAACGGCCCTCGAAACCAAAGGGTTCTTGTCCCGCTGCCGGGTTGCTCGTTAAGGACTCCTCGATCTGGCTGCGCGGCGTCATGGCTCACTCTCCCGCTGGTAAAGACAGCCTGCACGGGGCGTCGGTCACATCGGTCTTCTGTCGTTCAGTCTCCCTCAGGGCATCTACCACGGCAGCGGCAATATGGCTCAGCGCCACCACGCGCTGAGCGCCACCGGCGGCTACGGCGGCTTGGGGCATACCGTTGATTACTGAGCTGGCCTTGTCCTGCACTATCCCAATCCCGCCAGCATCGCGTATCGCTCTCAGTCCTGCGGCCCCGTCACGGCCCATACCGGTGAGCACGACTCCGACCGTGCGATTGCCATACGTCGCGGCCAGGGACGCAAATGTGAGATCCGCCGCGGGTCTCAGCCCCCACAGGGGCGGAGAACTGTCCAGCACAATCACCGGAGATCCGCGCTCAGCCATGACCCGCATGTGATATCCGCCGGGAGCAACGTAGACGTTGCGAGGGCGCACTATGTCTCCATCGCGCGCCTCCGCGACGGTCAGGGAGCTCTGCTGATTGAGCCGCTCAGCCAGGCTCTTCGTGAATCCGGGTGGCATGTGCTGAACCACAAGCACCGCGGCATCGAGATCATCCGGCAGGGCCGGAAGCAATTCCGCCAAGGCTCTTGGCCCCCCGGTGGAAGCAGCGATCCCTACGACGTTCGTCGCGAACAGCAACGCGTTTGCGCGTTCCTGAGTGTCGCGCCCGAGACGCGGCTTCGCGAGCACGGTAATCCCGGCGAGGTTGGTGCGAGCCGCGGCACGAAGTGCCCCCAGTAGACGCTCGCGTACGCTCGTGAGGTCTGAACTGATCGGGCCGGACGGCTTCCTGACGAATTCTACCGCGCCCAGCTCGAGCGCTCGAATTACGGGATCGCTCCCGCTCTCCGCCGCCGCACCGCTGAGCATGACGACCGGTCTCGGTGCTTCGCTCATGATGTAGCCAAGCGTGGAAAGACCGTCCAGCTCGGGCATTTCGATATCCAGCGTCACGATGTCGGGATTGAGTGCATGGATCTTCTGCAGTGCGTCCGTGCCATTGCGAGCGATTCCGGCGACGCGAAAGTCGTCCGTAGAATCGATGATCTCCGCGATCAGCTTGCGCATGAAGGCGCTGTCATCGACCACGAGGACCGTTCGAGGGCTAGAGTATGACATCGCCCTTGTAAAGCGATCGCACGGTGAGCTTTCCGTCTGAGAGTCGCAGAAACACGCTCCGGCCGTGGGAGCCTCCCACCTCTTGGGCAGCCACCGGGACACCTGCGTGCTCCAACGCCTGGAGGGTGGCGAGTACGTTGCGCTCGCCGATCTGGATCCCGGTCTTGGGTAGAAGCGAGTTGAACATGCTCGCGCCGCCAGCCAATCGCGCAGTGACACGACGCTGGCTTGCACCCAGCCCGCGCATCCGCTGCAGGAGAACGGGCACGGCCGTTGCCGGAAACCTTCCCGGGTTCTTTCGGTCGCGCGACATCGTCTCGCTGGGAAGAAGAACATGCGCGAGACCCCCGACGCAAACCTCCGCGTCGTAGAGCGCGATGGCTACGCACGAGCCGAGCCCTACGGTAGCGAGCGTTCCCTCCCGCTTGCCTACGGCGAATTCTGCTATCTTGACCCGAATCTCGGTCATCGGCGCTTGAAGATGCGCTCCGCCGCATCCACGGTGGCGAATCGCTCGCGAGCCGGGCCGAAGAGCGTTTCCACCTTTCCTAGAACAAGGTAGCCTCCTGGCTCGAGCGCATTGTGAAACTTGTCGAAAAGCTTCTCCTGGGAATCGCGGTCGAAGTAGATGATCACATTCCTGCACGCTATAAGCGAAAATCCCTGCTCGGGCGGTGGCTCGCGCAAAAGATCGTGGCGCGAGAAGCGAATCATCGTCCTTACCTCATCCACCGCCTTATACGGAGCCCGAGCACTGAAGTAACGCTGGCGCAGCGCGTGAGGCATGTCGGCGAATGCCGCTTCGGGATAGGCGCCCTTCTCTGCCCTGGCAAGGCTCTTTGCGTCGATATCCGTTCCCAATACCGAGACGCGATTGGCCGCAGCCAGATCGCCATCAGAGGTGTTGTGCTGGTGAAAGAGAATGGCCAGCGAATAAGCCTCTTCTCCAGAGGCACTGCCGGCGCTCCAAACCTTCACTTTTCGCGTGTTTTGTGCGCATAGCGCCGGCACTACGAAGCGCGCGATCGCATCGAAGGTGCCAGGGTTCCGGAACAACTTGGTGACGTTGATCGTGAGCGCATCCAGTAGCAGATCGTATTCGCGGTCATCCTGGTCCAGGATTCTGCCGTAATCATCAAAGCTGTGGACGGCTCGGGCACGCATGCGTACCGCGATACGGCGGCGCAGGCACTTCTCCTTGTACGATGCACACTCAAAGCCACGTTCGCGGGAGATTTTCCTGGTCAGAGCGGCGAACTTCTCCTCCTCCACGCTCATGATCATGCCGTGATCGCCCGTACGAGATCCAGATTCGTGCGAATGAGCTCGTTCGAGGGGTCCAGTTCGAGAGCCCGCTCCCAGTAGCCGATCGCAGCCTCCCGTTCCTGTCGCTTGTATCGGATGTTGCCGAGCTTGAAGTAAACGTCGGCGCCGAGGGTGGGATCCAGGGTGATAGCCCGCTGGTACGCCTGCTGGGCTTCACCAAACCGTCCTATCCGGTAGAGGCTATCGCCCATATTCTTGTGCAGTTGCGGCAAGCGGCTGTCCTCCCGCAAGCCGCGCTCCGCTGCCTGTATCGCTGATTCGTAATCGCCCAACTGCTCGTGAAGAACGGCCAGAGTGTTGAGAAGCGGCGCAGAATGTGGGTGCACCGCTACGCCTTCCTGTGCCAGCACGAGGGCGCGATCCGCATCGCCGGCGAGTGCGGCCGCGAGGGACGCATAGTGGAACCAGGCGGCTGCTGGAGTGCGCGTCCCACAAGCTGTGCGCGCGGCAGCGAGCAACGCGTCGGCAGTCTGCGCGAGCCCCATCTTCAGCGCCAGCACGCCGACGGAGCTGCGGATTCGGGGATCGTCACCGCCCCGATGCCTAACGGCCTGCGCGAGAAGAGTCTTCGCCTGATCGAGCTTGCCGAGGCGCTCGAGCGCGTACGCAAGGTTGTGGACCACGGCTGCGTGGGCATCGGACTGCGCGGCGGCGTCCCGGAGGAGCGTCACGGACTCTTCCCACTTTCCCTCGCGCATCGCTATGAGAGAGAGAAAGAACCTTGACTGTACATCGGCTGGCGAGAGTTCCAGCGAGCGTCTGAACTCGCGCGTTGCTTCGTCAAGCATACTCGTGCGATAAAACGCCACGCCGAGATTGCGGTGCTCGGCCACACGGGATTCCACAGCCAGTGTGCGTTCGAGAGCTGGCTTCGACTTACCTATCCGGTGCAGGAAGCCCGCCGTCGCGAGTCCATACAGCGCCTTGCCGACTTCGAATTCGCCCAGACCCGAGGCCTCGACCAGATCGGTCACATCCCGGTGGCCATCGATGAGTTGGACGATCTGCTCCTGCTCGCGCGTGAGCTGCACCCCGCTCGCCGCGAGATGCGTCCGATCCACGTCGAATATGATATCGAGACTCGGCACCTTCTTTTCGATTAGGCTCCACTCATCCACCCTGCGGGCACCCTCCAGAAGAAGCGTCTCGGGCGGGATCGACACGAGCAACTCGCGGTCGTCCGGCCTCACGTCGCCGTCGAAGCTGAAGGTTCCCTGAGACCATGTGAAGAGGAAATAGACCGCCTCCTCGATCTGCACTCGGATTACGCGGTGGAGGTCATCGCGTGTAAGAGCCTTCTGCTCTATGAGTATCTCACCGAGGCGCCTGTCACGCTGGCGCGCTTGTGAAGCGATCGCGCTGTCCAGTGCTTCGCGGTTAATCGCTCCCGTCTTGACGAGCAAATCGCCGAGACGATCTGGCCGGTTCACGATAGATGCGTACGCGATGCGCCCGCGGTCGAAGTAGATGTAGCCGAAGTTCGTCCGATCGGTGACGCTCAGGCAGCCCGTCTTCTGTCCCATTGCGAGCAGCTGGAGAACGTCGGGTAAACTCGCTTCGCGAAGACTTCCCTTGATGGCCATCAGCGAAGCTCCTCCACGGCGCGGCCAGAGACGTCCGGCCAATCCCAGATGATCTTTTCCGTATTTCCAAAAACGATTTCATGCTCTGGACGGTGAGCCGCTCGCGCCGTTTCCAGCGCGGCGGCACCAGACTCCAGCTCCCGCTTCGCGAAGGCGGCCGACAGCTTCACGCCAGCCACCGCGGCGGCCTGCGTTATTCGGTGCGCCGTTGCTACGACGTCGCTGACGGCATCGGCGGGTCGGTTCGCAAGATACGTCAGCAGCGGCTGATCAAAGTAGGCCCCGGCCGCCGTCAGACACCTGGCAAAGATCCGCTCACGAAGCGCGCGGTCAGGAGTCTGTATCTCCACAACCAGTCCACCTTCGAATCGGGATCGGAGCCGCTCTTCTATCCCCTCCAGCGACCGTGGAGGGACGTTACCTGAGAGAACGATCTGTTTTCCTGCCTCGTGCATGTTGTTAAATACATGGAACAGCTCCTCCTGCGAGCGTTCCTTGCCCACGCATTCCTGCACCCCGTCCAGAATCAATACATCGGCCCGGCGGTAGCGCGCGCGCCACTGCTCGATCATCCCCTGCTCCAGAGCCTCGATGACCTCATCGACGAATGTCTGGCAGTTAACACAGGCAACCGTGATTGCTCCTCCGCTCATAGCGATGAGCTCGTTGCCTATTGCGTTGAGCAGATGCGTCTTGCCGACACCCGAGGGACCGTGGAGGAATAGCGGGTTGTAGCGCCGGCCGGGCTCCTCTACCACAGCGTCGGCAGCCCGAACGGCAAGCTGATTCGACGCGCCAACCTCGAATTCCGCGCGACTCCAGGCGGGGGAAGGTCCGCGAGGCAACTCTCCGCGGGAGACGATCCCAACGGCAACCTGTTCAGCCTCCGCCAGCCGCTCCGGATCGTGAAACAGCGCAGACGCCGCAAGCTCCGGATCGGATGCAGCCACAGAGGACGAGAGAGCACGAAGGCGCTCAACCGCAGCCTCGAATCGCGATAGCACCCCTGCCGCACCCGGATCGTCAGCCTGCTCAAGAGCCCGTTCGAGCATCGTCGTTCCGTATCCAAGCTGCATCCAGTACGTGACTGCTTCGCCGAGCTGGGCCCGCCATGGCTCGATGCGCTGTGCAACCGTCTCCGCCATGTCGGAGAGAAAGTTGTCGAACTCCGTGTTCACTGCGGCTGCCGAAGCATGCAGGTCGAGACTTGCCTCACCGTCGGGCTGTACCGCGATTGCGGTCGTCGGCACGTTCGCCACTGCCAAACGGTCGAAGCCGGGAGCGGTGCCGTTTGCCGGAGCGGGCCTTTCCGCGTTTGGCGCCGGACCGTTGGCGGGGATCGGCCGACCGTTGTCACCGTCACCTAGGACCGAACGCGCGTTGGAGACCGTTACCGATCCCTGCTCCAACGTGCGGTGCGCGATCAACTTGTTGAGCGCACCTTGCAGCTCGCGCACATTGGAGAAAGCGCCGCGCGCTACTTCTTCCAGCACACCCGTCTCGAAATGGAGACCCCGCTCATCGCACTTCTTTCGCATAATGGCGACACGTGTCTCGTAGTCCGGCGCGCCGATATCGACGATTAGGCCGCCCGAGAAACGCGTGATGAGGCGCTCGTCCAGGTCGGAGATTTCGCCTGGCGGCCGGTCGCTGGTCATCACGATCTGGCGGCCGGCATGCTGTAGCGAATTAAAAAGTCGGAGCAGTTCGCTCTGTGTTTCGCGCCTGCCCGCCAGAAACTGTACGTCGTCCAGCAGAAGAAGCTCAACCTGATGGTACTTTCGCTTGAATTCATCCGTGTGCCCGGAGGACACAGCCGCGTGCAGTTCCTCTACGAACTCGTCGAGCGTCGCGAAGCAGACGCGAAGATCCGGTTGCACCTGGCGCGCAAGCAGTCCGATGGCGATAAGCAGATGGGTCTTGCCGAGCCCAGATCCGCTATAGATGAAAAGCGGGTTGTACGCGGTGCCCGGCGACTCGGCCACCGCTCGCGACGCGGCTACTGCCAGGCGATTGGCAGAGCCGACGACGTAGTTCTCGAATCGGAACCTCGCATCCATCTCTGTCATCATCCGGCCGCCGCGCTCGGTGTGAGCCTGCCCAGTACGAGACCAGCTATACCTCTGAGAGTCTCGAAGACTCCAAGACCGTGAAGGGCGTCCGCAGGAAAGGCGGGCACGCCCCGAAAGTTAAGTGCCTCCTCCAGGGCGGGCACATCCAGCTTTAGATCGGTCGGAAAATCCTGCTTGTTGTACTGGATGACGATCGGCATGACTCGTACATCCACTCCTTGCTCTGCGAGATTCACATGCAGGTCTCTCATGCTTTCCATGTTCTCGTCGAGCTGACGGCGCTGGCTGTCTGCGACGAAGACAATCCCGTCGGCTCCCTGGAGCACCAACTTCCGCGTTGCTTGGTAGTACACTTGCCCGGGCACCGTATAAAGCTGGAGCCGCGTCGAGAAGCCGGAGATGGATCCAAGGTCGAGGGGCAGAAAATCAAAAAACAAGGTGCGATCGCTCTGCGTTGCCAGTGACACCATCCGCCCCTTTCTCGTGTCCGGAACCTGCTCGTAGATGTAATGCAGGTTGGTCGTCTTTCCCGAACGGCCTGGACCGTAGTAGACGATCTTGCACGTGATCTCGCGCGTGGCGTAGTTGACGAGGGACACTGAATTCCGGGATCAGGCGTTGGGAAAGAATGGACGCTTGCCGGTGCGCAAAGCCGGCTGCCCAAACAGTGCCGTAAGGTGGCGGTTCAGATCGGCCTCGAAAGTCTCGGGAATACTCGCGACCGCGATGGGCACACCAGCAGCCGCACCCGCCAGCGACGCGCGGAACTCCCGGAAATACAGCTGGACGAGACCGAGAGAGCTCTCACCGTCAAACGCGGTGAAGAGAATGAACGGTCCCAAGGCCGTCGATGCCTCTGAAAGAAAAATCTGCCGGCGCTTGCCGGCGTGATAAATGAAAGAGAACGGAGCGCCACTCAGACGGCGGCCAAGTTCCGCAGAAGATGCACGGATTGCCGCTGCAAGAGCGCATGCAGACATCACATCCAACGCGCGGGTGAAGCCATGCTGGCCCAGCACACGTCCGCTAGGCTCCAGAAGGAGAGCGAAACGCACCCGCGCGTCCTCGACGAATCGCCTCAACGGCGTTTCGACCCATCGTTCCGATACTGCGATGGTCACGCCAGAACCCCTGCCAGGCGCATCATTGACGCGCGCAACATCCCCACGTTGGCATGCTCCTCTACCAACGCCACGATAGCCAGGTCGTCACGCCCATCGGGTATCCTGACGGCGAGCAAATGGCCCTGCTGTGCCTGAAGTCGAAGGAAGCGAACGCCCCCCAGACCAGCTGCCTGGGTAGAGCTGCCGGCCTTCCGGAACAGCGACGCGGCCAGGGCTGCTATCGTCTGTCCGTCCACCTCGTGCCGCAGTTCGGAATCAATGATAATTCCATCATCTTCACCAACCACCAGGCAACCCAGAACTCCCCCGTGCGAGGAGATGTCTTCCAATGCAGAGGCGAAGGGTGAGCTCATGCTGCCGCTGCCTTTCGGAGCCACGACTCAGCGCGTTCCACACACAGGCTGACGGTCCGGCCAACGAAACCGAGCGGCTCCCACTTCGCCGCAGCCACCATGACCAGGCATTCCTCGGCTGCCGGCGCCATCGCCACGGTGGCAACATCCGTCTCCACCGTCAGGCCGATCCAGTCACCGACCGAGAGGTGTCGTATCGTGCGCTCGACTTCGGAGCGCATTCCACTAAGAGCCGCGGCAACATTCTCCGTCACGTCTTGAGAGTCTTCTGTTACGTAGGCTCCTGCGACCGCGAGTCCATGCGCGTCAACCAGAAGCGCAGTCAGCTCGCCGTCGCCAAGAATGTCGGCGAAGAGGAACCGGGCCTCCATGACGGGCGAGCGCTTGCCGTTGGCGGCGGGATCTACATTCTGCTGCTTGTCGGACAGATGTCGACGTACCATTGCCAGTGCTTTGGAGATGGACGGGTCCTGGTCATCGAGACCTGCCGCCTCCTTGAGATGATTCTCGGCCTCCTCGAGACGCCCTGCCTTGAAGAGCAGATAGCCGAGCCCCTTGCGGGCTCCCACGTGCCACGGCGCCAGACTCAGCACCGTTTCCCATGCTCGCATCGCGCGTGGCATGTCGCCGAGGTCCACCGATATCCTCGCGATGAGCTCGTACCCGTCCAGGCTCTTCGGATGTCGCTCGATTCCGCGGAGCCCCACCTTCAACGCAAGGTCGAGCTGCCCGCTGCGCCTCAGAGCGTCGCCTAGTGGCAGAAACGATTGGCTCGAGGGATCTCGAGCAAGATCGTCGCTCAATTTCCTGATCTGATCAGACAAAACTGTGCCTCCTGAGGAGACCGTTTAGCTCCGAAGCAGCCGCGATGGCAGCCCTCACCGACTGAGCGTCGGGCGCCGCGGGGCACATGCGCAGGTAACGCTCCCAGCTTCCTATTGCGTCGGCATAGGCGCCGCACCATGCGGCCGCATACCCGGCCTTGCCATGCACGTCCGGATGCAGTGTATCAAGCTGAACCGCGTGAGCCAGCTCCTCGGCAGCCTCGCGGTGGCGGCCACTCTCCGCAAGGACGCAAGCCAACGCCAGACGGGCCTGAGCCGATGCCTGATCAGCACCGACCGCCTGCCTCGCCGCAGCAAGAGCTGCATCCCAATCCCCTCCCTTGGCCGCGGACAGCGAACGTTCGATGAACGCGGCAGTGTCGGCGCCTCCCTCGCTTTCACTGGGCGCTTCTGCGCTAGGCTGTAGCTCGATGACCTCGGTGGCGAGCAGTCCGTACACTATTTTCGCGACCTCGAAGTCGCTCCGCGCCAGACCGCTTGCTATCTCGCGGAGGCTGCGCGTGCCGTCGATTTCCGACAGGACCTCCCATTCGTTTGGAAGTAGATCCAGAAGCGTAGGATGCTCCCCGCTGACTGACGCCAGCACAGGTATGACTGCGGCGCTGGGCACCTTCGGTTCAATCCGCGACCATTCGTCAATTCTGCGCGCGCCCTCCATCAGGAGCGATTCCGTGCTGATCCGAATTCCTTCGGAGGGAACTTGAGTAGCCTCGACCTCCTCGAAAGAGAAGAACCCCTCCTGCCAGCTGAGAAGCTCGAAGACGACTTCCTCTATCTGGAAACGAATGTGCCTTTCCAGCTCTCGCTGAGAGAGAGCGCCCATGGAGACGAGAATGGCGCCTAGCTTGCGGGTCTGGCCTTCCTCTTCCTGGGTAACGCGCGCGGTGGCAAGATCGGTCGTGCTGATCTTTCCTGCGCGCACCAACATGGTACCGAGGAGAAATGGATTGCTGCGGACGGTCGCGTTGAGCACAGCGCCCCGCTCGAAATAGACGGTGCCCTGATTATCGCGAAAAGCGGACGTTACGGTGAGGACGGCAGTCTTCCTGCTCAGGTCGAGGAGCTGGAAGACATCGTGAATGCCGAGCTCGCGAAGAGGTCCCTCGATAGCCATGGCTAGCTCTCTCCGCGCGCTCGAAATATTCGCTGCAGATCTGTTGCAGTGCGGGCGTCGCGTCGCGCCCGGCTGGCGAACTCTCCGTCCGATTCTATCTCCACGACTTCGGTCCAGCGCTGGATCGCGTCGCGATATCGGCGCTGCTCCGCGAACACTACGCCCTGCACGTACAGGGCACCGGCGTGACGCGGATCGAAGCGCAGAATGCGCTCCGTTGCGGTCAATGCATCCGATTCGCGATCCAGCGTCACCAGAAGTTCCGCGAGCAGAAACAGAGCATCCAGGTTGTACGGATCACGCTTCAGCAGATCTATCAGCGGAGACAGTGCCGCCTCGGGACGTCCGAACAGTTTTCGAAGCTCCACCACCGCGAGTGTCGCCTCCACGTACGTAGGCACGGATTCGAGTGCTGAAAGCAGTTCCTCCTCCGCTTCCGCCGCGCGATTGAGTGAGGACAGGACACGGGCGAGCTGGTAGCGTACCACGGCGTAATCGGCATCCAGCTCGAGCGCGCTCCGATAGGCGGAGATCGCACCTTCGCTGTCGCCCATCGCCACGCAGGTGTCAGCAATCTGCTTCATCACATCAGCGCGGAACGGAGCGAGGCGTCTCGCATCCTCGAGCAGGTGCAGCGCTACCGACGGCTCTCCTGTGGCGCCCTTCACGGAAGCGATGAGAAGCAGAGAGTCCACATTGGCAGGTTCCGCCAGCATCAACGCGTCTGCCGAGAACCTTGCTTCAGCCGCGCGGCCCAATGCGAGAAGCGTGCGGATCTCCCCACGAAGAGCGGGTGTCACGATGCCGTTCACACCACCGGCCTCTCGATACCGCTCCAGCGCCTCGCCGTGGACTCCCTGCCGGAAAAAGACTTCTCCCTGGAGCGTGAGCCCGCGCGCCCTGTCGAGCCCGCGCGCCAAACCGCGGCCTATTTCCGACGCTGCGCGGTCCAACAATCCCTTCGAGAGAAAGTCCTCCGCCAGATCATACGGACCCGCGGCGTCGCGCCGCCCAGCGCTCGCAGGCTGGTCGGGATTCTGTTTGAGCTCGCGGAACAGCTTGTCCAGCATCCCTGCGTCAAACTTGAACTCGTCCATTGTGGACGCGACGCGGCGCTCGCCGCCCAGATCAGGAACTATCGATATCCCGGCGTCCTCGTATTCCATGTCTATGGCGACCTGGAATTTCTGCTGCACGTAATAAGGGTCAAGCTCCAACGCTCTCTTGGTGGCGCGCAGCGCGCCGTCGAAGTCGCCCAGATTTGATAACGTAAAGCTGAGATTGTAATGCGCTTCGGCATACGCGGGTCGCGCCTCGATGGCGCGACCGAATGCATTTCTTGCATCCTCAAACTTTCTAAGCTCCGCCAGAACCAGCCCGATGCCGTTCCAGGCCACAGGATTTTCCGCCTCGGACTTGAGAACCTGTCGATAGGATTCGAGACTGAGCTGCAGGCGCCGTCCCTTGAAGAGGACGAGAGCCAGATTCAGCCATGCCTTGGCGAAGTTTTGACGCGCAATGAGGGCGGTGCGCAGCTCGTCGACGGCGCGTTCCGGATCACCTCCGTGAAAAAGCGCAATACCGAGGTTGTTGTGGGCAATCGGATAATCCGGATCGAGCTCGAGCGCCTTGCGGTAACTTTCCGCAGCCGCCTTGTAGTCGCCTGTCTGATGCAGGGCCACGCCACGCTCGCACCAGGTTCTGGGGCTAACCGGCTGAAGCTCGAGGCTCAGGTCGTACAGCTCGATCGCTTTCGACGGCTCATTGGTCACCAGGTGGATTTCGGCCATTGCCTGTAACACCAATGGACGATCCTCGTCGAGTTCCAGGGCAAGCCCATACTCCTTCAGAGCCTCCGCATACAGTCCCCTGGTCCTGAACGCGAGACCCAGATTGAGATGCGCGAGACGGTTCTCCTCTGCCACCTCGACGGTGTGAGGCTGTGAGCGGCGGGCCTTGTGCTCCTGAACGAGCTCCTCGTAACGCGCGGGATTGTTGCGATCCAACGAGAGATTTGCCTGCGCCCGGGAGAGTGAGGGATTGAGCTGCACCGCGCGCGTGGTGGCATGGCGGGCCTTTTCGTGCTCGCCCATATCGCCGAGGATGAAGCCCAGCAGGTAATGGGCATCGGGGTTGTCCGGGTTCAGCTCTATCGCGCGGTGGAGCTCCGATAGCGCCTCCGTGCCCAGCCCTCTGTTATAGTAGACCTCGCCCATGTAGAAATGGACGATGGAGCTGCTGTCCTCCAGGGCAAGGGCTCGCTGGAACCATGACTGGGCATCCTCTAGGTTGCCGCTCGCCTTCTCGGCCAGCCCGAGCTGAACTATTGCGCCGAGATCGTCAGGATGGTGCGCGAGCAGAGTGGTGAATTCTCCGACGGCACTCTTAACGTCTCCGAGTGAAGCGTGAGCGCGGCCGAGTTCCCAGCGCGCGGCCCGGTCAGCTGGATTCGCGCGCAGGCGTTCGCCAAGCTCGGAGAGCCTTACATCGTAATAACCCGTGGAGAAATAGGCGACCTCGAGGTTCCGCTGCGCCACGCGCATCTTGGAATCCAGCTCGAGCGCGTGCGTGAACTCGGCAACCGCTTCTGCCCACAGACCCTTGTTGTAATACAGGACACCGAGGTTGTTGTGCGCACCGGCGTCGGACGGATCGATCCGCCGGGCAAACGACCTCAGAATCTCCCGGTCGCGCCCTGAGGTGAGATCTTGCGCCATCCTTCAGCCAACTCTGACCGCTCGGAGGATCACCTGAAGCGATGCAAGGTCGGGCAAGAGCAGAAAAAACCCGCGCAATGATTCGTTCCGATCCTGCACGAAGAACTGCGTTTCCACGGCAAACACGTAGTCGCGGTCGCTGCCGAACTGAAGGTGTGCCGTCGTCAACACCGCGGAGGACATGTCCACAGCGAGGCTGGGCGGTGACGGAAGCAACATCAGACCAAGAAACTCGCTCAGAGCGTTGAGGTAAGCGCCGGTGAGAATGTTGGCGGCCTCCTTTATGGCCGACTGGCTCATTTCGTCCAGATCCACTGTCTTGCCTATTGGGCGTCGGAGCATCAGCTCGGCAAGACGCGCTGCGGTCTGACGCGGAAAGACCAATAGGGTCCGGCCGCTGAGATCCCCAAGAATGTGCATCAGCACGGCAGCAATCGGCTCTTCGTTGTCGTCGATCTGGGCAGGTACATCTTCCAGTTGCGCGATGCTGATCGTCGGAACACTGATCATTATCGTGCTTCCGGTCATGTGCGAGAGGGCGGTTGCCGCGTGTCCAGCGCCGATGTTGGAGATCTCGCGCAGCGCATCGAGCTGCACATCCTTGAGTTCCATGAGGTCGGTCATTGACGCTCCGTTCGCTTTCTAGAGAAGACTGTTGACATCAACAATGAGCGCAGGTTCGCCATCGCCCAGGATCGTGGCGCCACTGAACACCGGTACGGCATCCCGAACGCCGTCAAACTGTTTTACGACGATTTCCTGCTGCCCGGTGAGCTCGTCCACCACCAGGCCTGCTCTGCGTTCTCCGAGCTCAAGAACGATTACCTGCTTGCCGCGATCGTCGCCGATCGGGAGCCGGGCAATCTCCCGAAATCGGATAAGTGGTAACACGTGGTCCCGCATGACCAGCATGTCCTTTCCCTTCATTCTCTGAGTGGACTGCCGGTCGAGCTCGACCGTCGAGTTCACGTGAGTAAGTGGAATGGCGTAGGTCTCGTTGTCGACCCGTGCCAGCAGCGCCCGCACAATGGCAAGCGTCAGCGGAAGCCGGAGTGTCACCGTCGTTCCCTGGCCTTTCGCTGAACGAATCTCCAACGTCCCTCCGAGCGCTCGAACGCGGCTGTTGACTATGTCCACACCCACGCCGCGTCCGGAGATGTTCGTCACGCGGTCAGCCGTCGAGAATCCAGGCTTGGCAACCAGACGCATGATTTCATCGTCGGTCAGCTCCGTCTTCGAGGAATCAGCGAGCCCGAGATCGTAGGCTCTGCGCAGTACTCTAGCGCGATCTATCCCCTTGCCATCGTCCGAGACGCGAATCGCTATAGCGGATCGCTCACGCGTCGCGCTGAGCACAACGCGACCTGCCGACGGCTTACCCGCTTCCTGGCGCTCGACCGGCATCTCGATGCCATGATCGATGGCATTGCGGAGGAGATGGAGGATTGGATCTCCGATCTCATCCAATACGGATCGATCCAGTTCGAGATCCTGGCCTTCAAGCACGAAATCAACCTGTTTGCCAAGTGCACGCGCCGAGTCACGCACCATCCGCGGGAACCGGTTGAATACCTGCACGGCGGGGACCAGGCGAGACTCCACAATTTCGTGCTGCAACTGCGCGATCAGCTTCGACGCCTGCGATATTGCCTCGCCGAGCGCTGGATCAGTCATTCTCTCGGCTATCTGAACGATCCCGCCCTTCGCGATCACAAGCTCTCCGATCAGATTCATGAGATTGTCCAGTCTGCGAACATCGATCCTCGCGTGACGAATCTGATTTGTTTCCCGACCGGAGACACTGGGTTCGCCCCTGGCGTACGCGGTGCCATTTGCCGCGGTCTCCGTCTGCATCGCGGCGCCAGCCGCGGGACCCGCGGCCGTCCGGAACGGGAGGATCTCGGACAGCTGCGCCACGAGCTGGTCCACTTCGATTTCACCGTCTCGGCCCTGCACCGCAAGCTCCACGACCGATTCCAAAAGGTCCACGGCCTTGAAGAGAAGCTCGATGATTTCACCCGTGGCCGGCTCCTGTTCAGCCCGCATGCCGTCCAGCAGTGTCTCCAGGGCATGAGCGAGTGAAGTAACGGCGGAGTAGCCCATGGTCGCGCTCATCCCCTTCACCGTGTGGACGGAGCGGAAGATGACGTTGACCGGTTCAGCCACGCCGGGTGCGCGTTCGAGCTCGAGCAACTGGTCGTTGATCGCCGAGAGATGCTCGCGGCTTTCAGTCAGGAAGAGCTCGGCGTAGCGCGAGATGTCCATGGCAGCGGAAGGAGTGGCCTCTGGGAGCCGGTGGCGGTTCCGGTTGTTTATCCGAGAACGCGCTGCACGGCTTCCAGTACACGGCTAGGCTGGAAAGGCTTGACGACGAAATCCTTGGCCCCCGCCTGGATCGCCTCCACCACCAGCGCCTGTTGGCCCATAGCGCTGCACATGAGAATTCGAGCGCCCGCGTCGATCTTCGTGATTTCACGAACCGCGTCGATGCCACCCATGTCGGGCATGATAATGTCCATTGTGACGAGGTCTGGACGGAGCTGCTTGAATTTCTCCACTGCTTGCGTGCCGGTTTCAGCCTCTCCCACGACATCGAACCCGGACTGCTGCAGTATGTCGCCGATCATCGTGCGCATGAAAACGGCGTCATCGCATATCAGGACTGTGTGCGACACAACTTCCTCCGGTTAGAGCAAGACACCACTGAGAACCGCGTCGATATCCACCACCAATACGACTTCACCATCCAGCAACGTGAGAGCACTTACAGCGGCTTCGCTCGCCTCGGCGGCACTCGGATCCAATGCGTCCGCATCCACGGTGCGTGCTTCAATAGCTTCGTGGACGGCGAGCCCTATTACTTTGGCGGCATGATCCACCAGCAGCACCGGTGCACCTTCGGACGCGGACGGACGGCCCTCGAAACGCTGGCCCAAGTCCACCACTGTCACGATCGTGCCGCGAACGTTCACCAGGCCCGCGACATGAAGCGGCGCACCCGGCAGACGTGTTGCATGCCTGAAAGTGATTATCTCCCGAATTGATTCCAGCTTGATCGCGTACGTGTGCTTCTCCAGCCGGAAGATGACCAGCTGAAGGCGCGGAGACTCAAGGAGCGAGCTGATAGAATCCAAGGTGGTCGAGCGGATCGGTGTGATCGGTCAGAGACCTGACACCAGCCACAGCGGCAAGCGACAATTTCAAATCCAGCGGCAAGGGCGCACGCACATCGATCGATTTTCCGGTAACTGGATGAGGGAAAATGAGCCACGCGGCGTGGAGGAAATGACGACGCGGCGGTAATGCCGCCAGTTGCCGTTCCCTACCACCGCCGTAGGTATCATCTCCCACAACCGGATGCCCGATCGACGCCAAGTGCACGCGAATCTGATGCGTTCGGCCTGTGTACAGATGCGCCCGCACCAGATCAGCTGCGTCGAACCGGGCGAGTCGAACGAACTCGGTCTTCGCAGCCTTGCCACTATTGACGACTGCCATCCGCTTTCGGTCTCGCGGATTCCGCCCCAGCGGCCGGTCGACCTGGATTCGGTCCGCCGAGAGGTGGCCCCAGGCAAGAGCCGCGTAGCGCCTGCTTACCCGTCTGGCGGCCAGGGCAGCTCCGAGCGACCGGTGGGCGCGGTCGGTTTTGGCCACGAGGAGCAGACCGGACGTTTCCTTATCCAGACGATGGACTATGCCTTCCCGCGAGGGGCCTTCAGGTCCGGAGCCGCCGGCGGACAGGGTTGTGCCCCTCCCCTTGAGCGCATTCACGAGTGTTCCGCTCCAGTTTCCGGGCGCGGGATGTACCACCATGCCGGCGGGCTTGTCCACAACCAGCACATCGTCATCCTCGAACACGATCCGCAATGGAATCGCCTCGGCAGCGATCTCACGGTCCGGTGGCGCCGGTAATTCGACTGTCACCTGCTCGCCCGCGTCTGGCCTATAGCTCGCGCGCTCGCGACGCTTGTTTACCATCACGTGACCTGTCGCGATGAGCGTGGCAGCCTGCGTGCGGGAAAGGTCCAACGTCCTGGCCACAAGCAAATCGAGGCGGACATTGCTGTCCGCCTCGACTGTGAATTCGTGCCGCGCGGGCGGCGGCGGATGATTCTGTGCGGGCACGGCTACGAGAGCGCGCCTTTTGGCGCAGCCTCACTTCGAGCGGCCACCCGGTCCTCGCTCCAGAGTGACCAGGCGAGGAGCACCGCACCGATGGTGACGGCTATATCCGCCACGTTGAAAGTTGGCCAGCGCACTGCCCCGACTCCGATGTCCAGAAAATCCACGACCCCCAATGGGGATCTCACACGGTCAATCAGGTTGCCCACTGCACCGCCACACACGAGGGAGAGCGCCAGTACACGCCGTCTGTCTCCGGGCACAGTCGCCCGATAAAGGCGTCCCAGGATTACCAGAGCAACCAGCGTCAGAACGAGAAAGATCCATCTGGAGTACGGTCCCAGATCCAGCCCGAACGCTGCTCCTCGATTGTAGACCAGAGTAAGCCGCGCCCACTCACCAAAGACCTCGCGCGGCAATCCTCGCGGCATCAAGGACTGAACGGCCATCCACTTCGTTACGATGTCCAGTAGAACCACGCACGTGGCCACCGGCCAGAAAATTGACCAGTTAAGCTTGCTTCTTTCCATCTTCCTCACGCTGTTTGCAGGCGATGCATAGCCGGGCGTGCGGCAGAGCATCCAGTCTCTCGAAATCGATCTCTTCGCCGCAGTTGTGGCACTTGCCGAACGTCTCCGGCGTCTGGTAGAGGCGTCTCAGCGCCTCGTTGATGTGCCAGAGAAAGCGGCCCTCCTGACTGGCGAACAGAAACGCCTTCTCTCGTTCCATGGCGTCGGTGCCCTGGTCTGCCATATGAAAGGAATAGGAGCTCAGATCCCCGTCAGCCGACTGGGGAGTGGCGTTGAAGGTCTCGCTATACTGGCCCAATTCCTTCATGACGCGCTTTCGCTCATCCAGCAAGCGCTTTTCGAAGTGAGTGAGCATCTTCTTGCTCATGGGTTTGGGCTTCTTGGCACTCGCGGAAGATGCCATCTCTAATCGACTCTGGTTAAGGCGATGCGCGCGTGGAGGCCATCCAGCTCCACCTCTTGCACCGCGTCAGTTGATTCCTTCACCGCACCGCCGATAGCGACGGTAACGGCTAACACCTCGCCAGCAACGTATTCCTGGTGTGCTCGCAGAGCGCCTTCCACCAGGTCGCTGCCGCCGACATACAGACGAATACGGTCACTTACCGCAAAGCCGGCATCCTTTCGCATCCGCTGAATCCGGCTCACGACTTCGCGTGCTATGCCTTCATCGCGGAGTGCCTCAGTAACCGTCGGATCTATCGCCGCCAGATACCCATCCGCCTCACGAACCACCAGATCACTTGCCGCGCGCCGGACGACGGAAAAATCCTCTGCCAGCAGCTCGTGGGACTCCCCGCCAACCGAAATTATTGCGGGCTCGCCGCGCTCGAACGCCGACAACGCTGCACCAGGCAGCGACGCTACCGCTTGGGCCGCGAGAGGCGTGGACTTTCCGAAACGCTTCCCGAGAGACCTGAAGTTAGGCTTGGCTTCCAGACGAACGAGATTGTCTCCCGATTCAACGAACTCGACGCGCTTCACGTTGAGCTCGCCGGCCAGCAGCGGAACCACACCCTCCAGATCCACAGCCTTGTAATTTGGCACCACGCACACCATTCGCGAAAGCGGCTGCCGTACCTTGACGTTCGCCGCTTCCCTCGCAGACCGGCCCAGGGTGGCCAGAGCCCGTACATGTGACATCCCCAGCTCCAGCGTCACGTCCACGTGCGCACCCGAATTGCTGCGGTTGAACGGCTCGAGGTGGACGGATCTTCCAGTGAGCTCCCTGTGGATCCAATCGCTCACGAAGGGACAGAATGGAGCCAGCAGCCTGCATGTCACGCGCAACACTTCGTGCAGAGTCGCGAAAGCAGCGCGATTGTCGGCGCCGTCCAGATCGTAGAAACGGTGCCGAGATAACCGCACGTACCAGTTCGAAACGTCATCCACCACGAAACTTATGATGCGGCGCGCCGCGAGCGTTGCTTCGTAGCGCTCGAGCTCGCCGTCAACTTCTCGCTCCGTAACCGCCAGGCGGGATAGCATCCAACGATCGATTGCCGGGCGATCCTCGCGAGCAGGATCGCTCGCCGACGGCTCCCAGCCGAAGTTTGCGTAGCGCGCGAACATTCCAGTGTAAACGTTCTTGAACGTGAGTAGAAATCGACCCGCAAGCTCGCGGATGCCATCTTCGTCGAATCGCCTCGGGATCCAAACCTGGCTCGCAGCCACGAGAAAGAAGCGGACCGCATCCGCTCCGTGCCGAGGAATTACCGACCATGGATCGACGACGTTGCCTCTGCTCTTGGACATCTTCGCCCCTTCTGAATCGAGCACCATATCGTTCACGACGACGGCACGATACGGCGCGGCGAGAGCATTCGGCCCAGTGGATCTCTGAGATGAGCCATTGTTCGGCAGCGCATCGCCAAGGCCGGTAGCGATCGCCAACAGCGAATAGAACCAACCGCGCGTTTGATCTGTTCCCTCCGCGATGAAGTCCGCGGGGTAGAACCGCTCGACCAATTCCCCGTTCTCGAACGGAAAGTGCCACTGTGCGAAGGGCATCGATCCAGAGTCGAACCACGCGTCGATCACTTCGGTCACTCGCCGCATGGTCCCGCCGCACCGGGAACAGGGCCATGAGAAGCTGTCGATATACGGCTTGTGCGGATCGAAGTCGTCCGGAAGCGGCCTTCCCCAGCGCTGCGAGAGAGCCTCGTATCCCCCAACCGCATCCACGTGGCTGTTGTCCGCATCGCATACCCACAAAGGCAGCGGCGTGCCCCAGTACCGATCGCGAGAGAGCGCCCAGTCGATGTTGTTCTCCAACCACTCGCCAAACCGCCCGCTGCCCATCTCCGGCGGATGCCAGTCGACTCGGGAGTTGCGCGCGAGCATGCCTTCCCGGAACGCCGTGGTGCGCACGAACCATGACTGGCGCGCGTAATAGATGAGCGGCGTCTCACACCGCCAACAATGGGGATACGAGTGTTCGATCGTCTCCGCGTGAAAAAGTACACCCCTGCGCTTAAGCTCTTCGACGATAGCAGCGTCAGCGGACTTCACGAACTTTCCGCCGACCACAGGAATACCTTCATCAAACTCTCCGCGACCATTCACTGGCTGAACGAACGCCAGCCCGTGACGCTTACCGGCAGCGTAGTCGTCGGCTCCAAACGCCGGGGCCATATGCACGACGCCGCTCCCGTCGCCTGCCGAGACACTTTCCTCTGCGATGATGGTCTCCCGGATTCCCTCGCCTGGATCCACCCAGTCGAGAGGCCGCGAGTAACGCATCCCTGCCAGATCGCTTCCCCTCAACCTGCGCGCCACCGTCCAGCGATCCGCGTAGTCCTCGCCGAGCACGGCCGCCGCTCGTGACTCGGCCAGAACAAGCGTGGGCTCATCTCCCGCTCGCGCGCGAAGCTCCACGTACTCAAGCTCGGGATTGACCGCGAGCGCCACGTTGGAGACGAGCGTCCACGGAGTGGTCGTCCAAACGAGTATGCGACGTTGACTCGATGCCGCGGCGTCCGGGGTTTCAGCAATCCCAAGCGCAACATAAACACTGGGATCCGAAACGGTTGCGTAGCCCTGAGCCACTTCGTGACTCGAAAGCGCGGTCCCGCAGCGCGGGCAGTACGGCAATATCTTGTGCCCACGATAAAGCAGGTTGCGCGCATGCAGGGTAGCCAGGGCCCACCATACACTTTCGACATACTGGTTCGAGTACGTGATGTACGGATCGGAGTAGTCGAGCCAGTATCCGATTCGCTGACTCAGACGCTCCCAGTCGTCCTTGTACTTCCAGACACTCTCGCGGCACAGACGGTTGAATCGCTCAACGCCTATCGCCTCGATTTCCTGCTTGCCGCTGATTCCCAGCTGCTTCTCGACCTCGATCTCGACAGGCAAGCCATGCGTGTCCCACCCGGCCTTCCGTCCGACGTGGTATCCCTTCATGACGCGATAACGACAGAAGAGATCCTTAACCGTCCGCGCGAAAACATGGTGGATGCCGGGCCTTCCATTCGCGGTAGGCGGTCCCTCGAAGAAAACGAACTCGCCGAGGCCACCATCACGACGCGCAGAGTCGACCCGACCCATCAGCTTCTCATGCTCCCAACGAGTGCAGAGCTCCTCCTCCAGTTCGTTGGGCGAGCGGTCCAGGGGAAGCTCCTGGTACCTCGCAGTCACGGGCCCCGCGACCGTCACGTTCGCTCCAGCACGCCGCGAACGAGCGCGGTCAGTTGAGGCTCAGCACGATTCGCAACCGCGATGATCTGTTCCACGGTGGCGGGCTGCAGGGCGTCCGGCAAACAACGGTCCGTGATAATCGAAAGTCCGAGCACACGCATCCCGCCGTGAACGGCGACGATGACTTCGGGAACCGTGGACATTCCCACCACATCTGCTCCCAAACCACGAAGCATCCTGTACTCCGAGCGCGTCTCGAGACTCGGTCCCGTGACGGCAACGTACACACCTTCACGCAAGACGATCCTGTTGTCCGCCGCTACTTGCCGCGCAACTTCCCGCAAACGTCGGTCATAGGGCTCAGACATGTCGGGAAAGCGCGGCCCCAACGAGTCGGCGTTGGCACCGACGAGCGGATTATCACCCAGGAGATTGATATGATCCGAAATGAGCATCAGCTCTCCCGGATTCCAGAGCGGGTGCATTCCTCCGCAGGCATTGGAGACAATCAGAGTTGTGGCTCCCAGGGCCTTCAGTACTCGCACAGGAAACGTTACCTCTTGCAGCGAGTAGCCCTCGTACCGATGAAAACGGCCCTGCATCGCAACAACGGTCTTCCCGGCGAGTCTGCCGCAGAGAAGGCGCCCTTCATGAGACTCTACCGTGGAAATGGGAAAGCCGGGAATTCCCGCATAAGGGATCGTTAGGGCCGGCTGAATCTCGCGCGCCAGAGCGCCGAGTCCGGTGCCGAGAATTATCCCTACATCGGCTGTGTCAGAGAACTGGCGACGAACCGCGGCTACGGCAGCGGCTATTCTTTCCGGAAGAACCGCCAGCGTCATTCCTTGACGAGCGATTCAAGCCACGCCGGAGTTTTGGCTGCGGGGCGCGTACCGATGTCCCGCGATGATCCGTCAGGTCTCGTTCCTTCGTTCTCGCTGCCTGCGCCTCCTCCCCCCCCCCCCCCCCCCCCCCCCCCCC
>JBHENQ010000061.1:0-8575 GCA_046261975.1 Gemmatimonadaceae bacterium
AGCGCCACCAACCTGTGGCGTTCCAGCGGAAGAGTGAGGTCCGCGAGCGCGGCACGGTGCAGGGCCGACGACGGCATTCCCGCGCTGTCATGCGTCTTGTGGTACAGCAACAACGCACCACCGCGCGCGAGAGGCAACGATAACACCGTTGGATTTGCGATTGCCAGGGAGCGCTCTACAACGGCCACCAGGGACAGGTCAGCGTCGGCAAAGGTCGCAGCTTCGTCGATTGAATGCGCGAACCGCGGCGCATGGCCGGCTGCCGCGAGCGATTGTGCCAGCCCCTCCAGAAGGGCGGCGTCCGTCCCGACGAGCAGAACTGTAGCCATTCTACCTCTCGCGTTTCAGAAGTGTATGTCTGCGTGTGTTGAGAGGCGCAGCATACATGTCATCGCACATCGACCGGGTTGTGTGAGCAAGGTCACACATGCGGCGGTGCTTGCATCGCGTACCTTACTCAAGTCGTGCGCGAGACACAACGAGGTCCGGCGACGCCGACTCAGGCCAGTGAGAGTAGCAGCGAACGCAGTAGCGCGATGAGGAACCATGCGATCAGCGGAGACAGGTCCATCATTCCGAGCGGAGGGATAACTGCGCGCAACGGCCTGAGTATCGGCTCGGTGAGCACAACGGCCCAGCGGATCCAGCGCCTGAACTCCGAGATTCTGAACCACGAGGCGACGACCCGAATGATGAGCGCGAGCTGTAGGATCCCTGTGACCCACGACACCAGCAACACATAAATCCCACGGCCGCCGCTTCTCGTCGCAGCAGAGGCGAGCATGATCTGTCCTGCCAGGAATTGAAGCAGGACGATCACCAGAATGCCCGAGATCACGACTGCAACCAACGCCCACCATGGCGCGCTTGTGGGAAGACCTCCGGCCCGAACTACGCGCTGCTCGATGGGTGCGACCAGAGGATCCACCACGCGACGGAAAAATCGCGCTACGGGGCTGAACGGGCTAACGCGCCTTGTGCGTACCAGCCAATCGCCGGCGAAGACGACTAACAGCACGACCGCAGCCCAGAAGAAAGCGACCTTGAGAAACTCTATTAGTTGGAGCAGAAGGGGCACGGTTCGTGAGTCAGGAAATAGCTGACAGGTAACAGGTAACGGGAAAGACTAAAGGGGACGCGAAGGCCTGAAGACGAGCTTCAACGTTTGAGCTATCCCGCTAGCGCGCTCGCGAACCGATGATCCGTACCAAAGTCGCATGAACGCGTCAACCTGCCGTCTTCGCGATCCATCGTAGCCAAACCACCAGGGCTGTCGGACAGAAGGCAAATAGTCAGCGACGATTACTTTAGGCCGAACGCACTCCAGCAGCCCGAGCAATCCGTGGGAGCTTCCGTGGCCACTCGATTTCACGCCGCTGTGCGGCACCTCCGCGATTCCGACACCGCAGATTGCATCGTTCAGAATCACCGACCCTGCCTCGATCCTCTTCGCGACTTCAGTGGCTCGCCGGGAATTTCGGCTCCAGACGCTGGCGCTCAGTCCGAATTCGGAAGAGTTGGCCACGGCAATGGCCTCATTCGCGTCTCGCACGCGGATCACGGGAAGAAGTGGGCCGAAGGTTTCCTCCCGCATCACCCGCATATCCGGCGTCACGTCAGCTAACACCGTCGGCTTGAAGAAGCGCCTCCCGTCTCCTTCAGTGCTGCCGCCCACCACTACGCGAGCCCCTCGCTGGATCGCGTCGTGGAGTTGCTCCTCGATCTGATCCAGCTGGCTGGGTCTGATCATGGGTCCTACATCGTTGTCCGGGTTCGACGCGGGTCCCACTCTGAGGTTCCCGACCACGCTGGCGAGCGCGGCAAGAAAGCGATCGTACACCTCATCCACCACGATCGCACGCTTAGGTGCGACGCAAGTCTGGCCTGCGTTGCTGAAGCGCCCCCATGCGATCCCGCTGGCAGCGTTCTCGATATCAGCGTCCGACAGGACAATTGCCGGATCGCTTCCGCCGAGCTCGAGAACACACGGTATGAGACGCTCGGCGCACGCTCTGGCGACGCGCTTTCCAGTAGCGACACTCCCGGTGAAGAACACCTTGTCGGGCGCCGCGTCCGTCAGCGCCGCGCCAGTCGCGCCGTCGCCGGTGCAGAGTTGCATCACACCCTCAGGAACGCCGGCCTCGTGAAGCAGCTCCACCAGCAAGCTACCGACCGACGGCGTGAGCTCGGACGGCTTGAACAGGACCGCGTTGCCGGCTACCAGGGCGGGAAGTATGACTCCGGCGGGCAACATGAATGGGTAATTCCAGGGCGAGATAACTCCCACCACGCCCAGGGGCTGATACGAGATGCTCGCGCGCTTTCGCCAGAGTGCGATGTTTCGAGGTGTCAGCGTTCGAGTGACCAACTCTCTGCGCGCGAGCGCGGCGTAGGTGGCCGCAAGGTCGAGAACGACCATCACTTCGGTGGCCAGCGCCTCCGGCGCGGCCTTGCCGTTCTCGCGCCGGATGAGATCGGCGACCTCGTGCCTGCGGCCATAGAGCACGCGCTGAAATCGCGCGAGTACGCGTGCGCGCTCGCGGACGGCCATGGCAGCCCAAGCCGGGTGTGCTCGGCGAGCCACATCCATCAAACCGCGCACTTCCGAGCCGCCAAGTACGGTGTGCGATCTCCACACCTCACCCGTGGCCGGGTCCAGGCTTTCCACTACGCGCCGCTCCGCGCTGCGCGATTGATTCCACGCGGCGGGCTCAGGCCGCGCAACGCCTGTTGTCACGGCGTCAACGCGACGGTCATTCCGAGGTTCTTCACAGCGAAAGCCAATTCGTCCGCCACCTGTTTTATGACTTTCGTGGTGGGCTTGCCGCCGCCGTGACCGGCTTTCGTATCGATCCTGATGAGAACCGGAGTGTTACCGGCGTGCGCCGCCTGCAACGCGGCGGCGAACTTGAAGGAGTGCCCCGGCACGACGCGGTCATCGTGGTCGGCCGTCGTCACCAGGGTAGCGGGATACTTCGTGCCCGCCTTGAGATTGTGGAGCGGCGAATAGCGGCGCAGGGCCGGGAACTGAGATGAATCGTCGGCGCTGCCGTAATCAGAGACCCACGCCCAGCCAATGGTGAACTTGTGGAACCGGAGCATATCCATCACTCCTACTGCCGGCAGCGCCACGGCGTAGAGCTCAGGACGCTGCGTCATGGCTGCGCCCACGAGCAGACCACCGTTGGATCCTCCCTGGATGGCCAGCTTGGAGGGAGACGTGTACTTCTCGGAAATCAAGAACTCGGCAGCCGCGATGAAGTCATCGAAGACGTTCTGCTTGCGATCGAGCGTACCCGCCTTGTGCCATTCCTCGCCATACTCGCCACCGCCGCGCAGGTTAGGGACCGCGTAGATGCCACCCATCTCCAGCCATACGAGCCGCGCGGGCGAATAGCTCGGTGTCAGAGAGATGTTGAACCCGCCGTAGCCGTACAGCAATGTCGGGTTGTTGCCATCGAGCGTTACGCCCTTCCTGGCTGTGATAAACATTGGAACGCGCGTGCCGTCCTTGCTCTTGAAGAACACCTGCTTCGTTTCGTACTTGCTCGCGTCAAACGGTGGCTTGGACTGTCGAAAGATTTCACTCGACCTGCGTTTGAAGTCGTACCGGTAAATGGTGGTGGGGGACAGATAAGACGTGAAACTGTAAAACATCTCGCGGTCGAAGCGCTTGCCATCAAGTCCACCAACGGTACCAATGCCCGGCAGCGAAAGCTCGCCGGCGGACGCACCGTTCAGCGCGTAGAGACGCACGACGGAGCGCGCGTCATGCAGATAGTTGGCGACGAACCGTTCGCCTACGAGCGACACGTTCTCCAGTGCATCCGCGGACTGTGGAATCAGCGTTGTCCAGTTGCGCGCGGCCCTGTTGTTGATGTCGACGGCGATCAGCCTGCTGCGGGGAGCAGCGTTGTCCGTCCGCACGTAGAACACGGGCCCGGTATTGCCGACGAAATCATAGGATGCGTCGAACGCATCCAGCAGCTTAACGATCGGCGCGCCGACGTTTGGCTTTTGCGGTGCGGCAAGATCGATATAGTAAAGTCTGTTGCGGCGGTCGGTGCCCTCAGAAACAGACACAACAGCGTACTGACCATCCTCGCTCACCGTCGCGCCAAAGCCCCAGTCTGGATGATCGGGTCGCTCGTAGATCAGCTGATCCTGAGACTGCGGCGTGCCCAGTCTGTGATAGTACAGCTTCTGGTTACGGTTCACGTCCAGAAGTGTGTTGCCACCTTTGGGCTCGTCGTACCGGGAGTAGAAGAATCCCTTCCCGTCCTTGGTCCAGGCGATGCCCGAGAACTTGATCCACTTGAGATGATCCTCGAGATCGGTCCCGGTCTTCACGTCGCGCACGCGGAACTCCTGCCAGTCCGAGCCGCTGGCAGAGAGTCCGTAGCCGAGGTGTCGGCCGTCGTCAGCGACCGCAAGCGCGGAGAGAGCCACCGTTCCGTCCGCCGACAAAGTGTTCGGATCGAGTAGAACTCGGGGTGCGCCGTCCAGCCCCTGCTGCACGTACAACACGGACTGGTTCTGCAGGCCGCTGTTCTGAAAATAGAAGTACTGCTTGCCGCGCTTGAACGGCACGCCGTACTTCGGATAGTCCCAGACAGCGGTGAGACGGTCCTTAATGGTCGGGCGTTCCGGGATTCCCGCCAGATAACCAAACGTGATCGCGTTCTGCGCTTCGATCCATGCGCGAGTCTCCGGCGTGTCGGTGTCTTCGAGCCATCTGTACGGGTCCCCTACAGGTGTCCCGTGAAGAGTGTCAGTAAGGTCAGCGCGCCGAGTCTCGGGATAGCGAAACGGGGGCTCAGTTGCTGACTGTGAATTCGCCGCCGCAGTCGCCGCGAGCGTGGTCAGCGCGGCGAAAAGAGCAATCGCGCGCCGGAGGGTGAAGATATTCATGGCATCAGGATAGGTTGGCGTGACGTAGAGCCGCTGACAGGGAGCGCCAAGATCGGAATCTAATCGGGAATCGGGAATCGGGAATCGGGACTAGGATTAGGGATTAGGGAATGGTGATAAACGAATAGGGACCAAGGAGCACCGCTCCCTAGTCCCTAATCCCTAATCCCTAGTCCCTAATTCCCTAATCCCTAATCCCTAATCCCTAATCCCTAATCCCTAATCCCTAGTCCCTAATCTGGCTACTGTCGAGGCGAGGCCGCGGCGCTTCTTCTGGGTGAACTCTGCGCGAAACGCCAAGGTCAACTCAGGTGACATGCGTACCAGGCCCAGGAGACCCGAGGGTGGCGTCATCCCCCAATCCCGCATATCGATTCGCGTCACACCTTCCGCGACTACCCGCGATCCGTCGGCGAGCGTGTGGGCGCTTCCGTCGAAGCGCACTGGACGGATCTCCCCGTGCATGGACAGCTGGCCGTGCAAGCTTACCAGACGCGTCTTCTCTTCGACAGACGTGGAGTCCACGAAGAATATGATTTCAGGATGCGCGTCTCCCCCGAAAACGGCGGTTAGCTCGTTCTGCGCAGATCTGGGATCGGTCTGGATGGATGCAACGGTGAATCGGACGTCCCCTCTAACCGTCCGCACATCGCGGCCTCGAAGCAGTACGCCGCCCTGAAGGCTCGTGCTACGCCCGGCGATGCGTTGGGTAAACGCGCGGCCGAGGAAGGCGACATGCGAAGCGGCTCGATCGAGCTCGTATACCGACTGTGCACTCAGCGGCGCGGGGGCTAGCAGTAATGACACGGCGACGGGTGCGGCGGCAAAGGGTACAAGGCGCACATCTGGAGACGACCCAGGGCTGGCAACGTCACGGCTGCAACGTTTTCTTGCGGCTGTGCAGGCCCGCAACGTTCCCGAGGGCAATTCCGGCCGCGGCCGCCATCCATTCGGATGCAGCCACCGAAGCGACACCGAAAAGGGCTGGTACGGCAAGGAAGCCGCAGAGCACAGCGAGCAATACCGGAACATTCACCCGCACGAATCCATTCTCGCGGCTGCGTGCCGCCCAGTAGGCGACGGGAACGAGAAGGGCTGCGATCCAGAGCCAGGTCACGATTATGGCGCTCCACCCGAGCGCCACGTCCAGCGGCAGAAAAAAAGTCCAGGCCAGATTCGGAGTGAGCCTGAGCTCCTGACGCAACGTCGCACCTCCGGATTCGAGCTCAGCGATCAGTCGATCGCTTGTCGATATTCCCTTGATACGCACTAGCAGGTTGCTTGCACCGTTGTCCCCATGTTCGAAGGCACGGCTCAACTTCACGGCGGGGGTGCGGAGCTGCACGTCGCTTGCCCTCGTGCGAATGCGGAAAACCAGATCCTCATCTTTCTGGCCGAGCAGCACAATCTTGCTGCCCAGAACACCGACACTCGCTATGGCGACCAACCCCTCAGGAGCTGGTCCCGGCACCACGTCTGCCTCCACCTGGACGCGTTCACTCAGCAGGTCTGCTCGCATCGCGGTAGAGTTTCGTATCGAATTGTTGATCAGCGGTTTGCCATTAAGCGTGGCCGACAGCACGAGCCCGTGGTAGCCGTACGAATAATGAGACTGGGGAGCCCAGCGTCCCGCGTACGTGCTGAAATCAAGAGAGCGATGGAGCGCCCACGCCGTTCCCGTCAGCATTATTAACCACGCGATACTCCCGGACCAGGCAAGAATCGCCGCGGCCCGCGCACTCGGAAACAGCCAGATTCTCCATGTGGAAGCGGCCGCAATGCCGATTCCTCCTCCGACAAGGTTGGCAAGCAAGTCACCGAGACTCGCATCGCGTCCCGTGATAAAATTCATCTGCAGTGTCTCGATGCCGACCGTCATCAGCGCTGCGATGCCGACGGAAGCGAGGGGCGAGAATCCCATAAGCCGAACGCCCGCGGCGAAGGGGACAAAGAGCGTGACATTCAGGGCGAAATCGGCGACGCCGAACTCGCCACAGATTACGCACCACGCTATAGTGCCGGGATTGGATGACGGCAGAGGGACCAGCGTCGCCACGAGAATCAATCCGAGTCCGGCTGCTGCGAGTATTCGTCCGGCGCGCTTGTGCTGCATCAGCGCAACACGGTTCCCGAGGAGGAATCGGGAGCGAATTTGGTTTTTAAGGTGTAAATTGCTGGGGATAAAGATGTTACGGATAAATGACAGTGATAGTCAGTGATTGGCCTGCTGCGCCGTGCAAAGCACGAATGATGCATGAGGTACTCCCCCTTAACTTCCGGTAACAGGTGACACGTGACAGGTGACAGGTGACTGAGTGATGCCCGAGGAAGGTAACGCGTGATGAAAAACAAGTCAGCCTGCCTGGTGACGGGCGGGGCAGGCTTCATTGGCTCACATCTGGCCGATCGCCTCGTGGCCATGGGTAACGATGTGCGAGTGGTGGACAATCTCTCCACTGGCGATGAAGCGAACCTCGAACAGCTCTCAGGGAAGATCGAGTTCATCGTTGGTGACCTCTGCGATCCGGCTGTCTGCTCCCGCGCGGTGAAGGACGTGAGCACCGTTTTTCATGTCGCCGCACTTCCAAGTGTGCCGCGCTCGCTGAAGGATCCGTGGGGATCGCACGACGCCAACGTCAACGCTACGGTACGCTTGCTCCAAGCGTGCCACAAAGCCGGTGTAAAACGTGTGATCTATTCGAGCTCCAGCTCGGTGTATGGCGACACGCCGCGGCTGCCGAAGGAAGAGACAATGATTCCACAGCCGCGTTCTCCATACGCGGCATCCAAGCTAGCCAGTGAGCAGTACGTCCTTGCGTTTGCGCGCGCGGGACTGATCGAAGGTGTCGCCTTGCGGTACTTCAATATCTTTGGTCCGCGGCAGAGCCCCGACTCCCCGTATGCAGCCGTCGTGCCGCTCTTTCTGCGAGCTATTCAGGGTGGCGAGCCGCTCGTTCTGTTTGGCGACGGATCTCAGACCAGGGATTTCACGTATGTGGACAACGCCGTCGATGCAAACGTGCAGGCTGGCGCGCGCAGGGCCGAGCATGTTTCGGGACTGGTGGCGAATGTCGGCGCCGGCGCGCGCACGTCGTTGCTGGAGCTGATCGCCATGATGGAGAAGATCACCGGCCTTCGTGCCGAGCGGGAGGTACGCCCAGCGCGCGCGGGCGACGTGAAGGATTCGCTGGCGGGACTGGAAAATGCGCGCGCCGTACTGGACTACACGCCACGAGTGCGTCTCGAGGAAGGATTGCGGCGGACGTGGGAATGGAGCGTAAAGAAGCGGAATGGCGGGAGGGGGAGCGGGGATGAGGCGGGTGGAAACATTGCGGCCGGGATGACGTCGGTCCGCGCGACATGATCGTTGCGCTGCTCGCCGCCGCCGTCCTGGCCGCGGTGTGGGTGGTTTATCCGCTTGCCATCGCGCTGGTTGCTGCTGTGATTCGACCCTGGACGAGACGACATCACGCAAGCAGGTCCCCGACAGTATCGGTGGTCATAGCGACACGCGACACCGCTGACGCCGTCCGTGCCAGGATAGCCGACTGTATGCGCACAACGTACGAGCGAGCACTCGTGGACGTTGTTGTAGCTCTGGACCGCGGCGGGCCGGGAATTACCGCTAACGATCTTCAGGTGCTTGGGGGGGGGGGGGGGGGGG
>JBHENQ010000062.1:0-9576 GCA_046261975.1 Gemmatimonadaceae bacterium
TCGATGTCTCCGTTCACCGTGCTTCGTTCCGCCCGCACGCCAGCCGTTGCTAGAAGGCGCTCCTGAAATGCCAGCACCTCCTCCTGCGCGAAAAAGGCGAGGCCGCGAATTTCCTGACGGTCGGCGAAGACCTCGGTCGCTGCGCCCCGGTTCACGTTCTCCTGGCCAAGCAGGACGTCGCGTGTGACGATGTTGCTCGAGCGACGCTTCGAGATCTCGCGCTGAATGCCGGCTGACGTCGTGGCAGCGAAAACGCCCGATGCCGGGTACCAGTTATGAACGCCGCTGAAGTTCACGTTCGCGTTCAGCGCGTTCCCGCTTTGGGAGGTCACCGTTCCAGGCAGTCCGTCGTTCGGCTCGAAGAAGAGAAAGCGCGGCGAGACGAGGTTGTTCTCCTGGTTGAACCTGTCCACCCCTCCATCAAGCCTGATCTCCAGACTCTGCCGATCGGTGCCCAGCAGCCGGTAGTTCGTGCTCACCGAGGAGATCAGCCTGTAGACTTCCTCCGGCGTGCGGAGGAACTCCGCGTTCTGCAGCGGGTTGGTCCCGACGATGAGCGTGGGAGAAAACTCCCCATTCACCGGCCGTATGTCGAACCAGCTCGGCGTGCCCGCGAATACGAAGTACGGTGTGATGGTTGTGTTGTCGTTGTTGCTGATACCGCGACGGGTATGCGTACGAATCAGGTTGTTGTTGAACTGTAGCGTGAGTCTCGAGCCGATCACCCGGTTCAGATTCAGCCGGATCGCCTGCTTCCTGTATCCGGTGTTTTTCTGGATCCCGCCATCGTTGAGATTCAGGAGAGACGCGTAATAATTCAGGTTCGACACGCCACCACGCGCGCTGATGCTGGTTTCATACGAGAATGGAGTCTCGCCGAACACCTCTTCTTCGTGGTCGCAGAAACCGCCGCACCGGGTGAAGTGCTCGTCCACCTCTGCCGATGTGAGCCCGTTGGCGACGCCGTAAGCTTGCGCCTCCTGTTGAGTGAAGCGGCGATGGTCGAACTTTCCTGAGAGCTGTCGTGTGCCGAAACGCTGCACGATGTTGATGCCGGCTCCCTCGGCGGAGCTTCCGCGCCCTTGTTTCGTGGTGATGATGATGACGCCGTTGGAAGCCTTGGATCCATAGATAGCGGACGCCGAGGCGCCCTTGAGTACCTCGACTGTCTCGATGTCGTTGGGGTTCAGGTCGGCTATCCGGTTGACGCCGTTGTCCTGGTTAGTAGCGTTGGATGTATTTCGGTTTGCGGCCGTGAGAGCGTTCACTCCGGGCTGGATCGTCTCATTGCTGACGATGACGCCATCCACCACGTAGAGCGGGTCCGCCGAGCCGAATACGGAGGTCACGCCGCGAAGGCGCACCTGATTACCGCCGCCAGGCGCGCCAGAGTTGGCGCTCACCTGGGCGCCGGCGATCTTCCCCGCCAGTGCATTTTCGAGCGATGCTGCCTGCACCCCCGACATCTGGTCGGCGCTCACGGTGGCCACATCGTTGGCGGCGTTTCGACGCGCAACGGATGTCACCGTGCCCGTGATTACCTGCGTTTCAAGCTGCAGGACATCCCTCTCGAGCGTGAACGTAGCGCTCGAGTCGCCCGCAGCAAGCTCAGTCGAGCTACGCTTGTAGCCGATTCGCCGAGCCAACAGTGTGACTGGTCCCGCAGGCGCCTGGAGGACGAACAATCCCTGCTCGTTGGTCAGAGCCGCGATCGGGGTGCCTACAACGGTGACAATAGTAGCGGGGAGTGGCGCGCTCGTGCCTTCTTCCACCACGCGGCCCGTGACGCGGCGCTGTGCGGAAACGTTGGTGCTGACCAGGACGAGGGCGAGAAACGCGAGAACTGCTGACCGGAGTTTGGACACGGCACCTCCAAGGTGATGTCCGGGGTCGGACCGTGGGGAGAGCGCTGATAGGGCAACGTGCAGACCGCTACTATATGCCTTCGAGAGCGCCTATGTCAATCGCCGGGCAACCAGCCCGGAAACGTCCGTTGTGTATCCGCTTCACGCGGGAGGGATGAAGATCGTCACCTCCTCGCCCAGGCGCATGGGATACTCTTCGATGACGGTCTGGCCGCCGCCAATGGGGATCGCGACGAACCTGACGATTCCTGTCCCCGTGACGACGTCCACGGGAATCACGAAGACGGTGGAGCTTCCGCCACGCGCAGTGCCCAGGTGAATACGCTGGGAGTGATGGATGACATAGATCCGCATGTCCGCGAACTCGCGGTTCGTCACTCGCACCGTGGTTCGCGATTCCGCCGGTTCCGCGCGCTGCTGCACGGTCGATGTGCACGTAAGAAAGATCGAGCCCGCGAACGCAGAAGCCAGAACGTGCAGCAGGACGTACGCCGCTCCACTCCGGTCCATCGTCATGGATCTACAGTGAACACCATGTGCATTCCCGCCTCCAGGTGCTCCGCGATGTGGCAATGAAGCATCCAGCGTCCGGGATTCGACAGCTCCAGCAGGATGTCGGCTGTCGCGCCGGCGGGAAGAAGCATCGTGTCCTTCCAGACAAGGTTGTCATTCGCGACCCCGTTTCGAGCCAGCACCAGAAATCGCTGGCCATGGATGTGGATCGGATGCTGCATAGAGTGGAGGGTGTGCCGGTCGTTCGCCAGACGGATCTTCACGATGTCGCCCCTTCTAAACCGCCAGGTGATGTCCATGTTCTCCCGATCGGTCGCTGGCTCGCGGACCAGCCACTCGACCTCGGCGCCGGAGCTGAGCCAATCCATCATCGGCATCGTGCCGCTCCACTCAACGGGATTCACGTATCCCGTGTCCAGTCGCAAGACCTGAATGAGGCCGAAGGGTAGGTTCTTCGGCCTGAGCGTGAGAACGAGGGAGCGGTCGGGCGTCTTGCTGAAGTGAGACCGAAATGCATCGATGTCCGCGATAACGTCCGCGTTCATGCGCAGATTCTCGAAGGCGGCGCGGTGGTCGGGCTTGGCCGCCTCACTGGAGACATCTACGTGAGCCATCGTGTCCACTTCGGAGAAGTAACGCCCCATCGTATGGTCTATGGCCTGCACGCGGTTTGTGATCGCGATGCTTCCCGGGTTCTCGAACAGAACGTCAACGATGTAGCGCTCGGCAGGCGCGAGCACCACGCTCTCCACCCATTCCTCACGCTCGATCTTGCCGACATCGGAGCCCACCAACTTGATGCGCGCGTCACCGAAGGAGACGTTGTACGGACGCGTGTTCGATGCGTTCGTGAGATAGAAGCGCACCACATCGCCGCGCCTTACTGAGAGGCGATAATCCGGCTCGCCGTTCACCAGGAAGATATTTCCGAACCGGCCCATGAGCGCGTGGGTTGGACTCTCCTCGCCGAAGGGCACGAGACCGTCGCGCGAGATCAGGATGTCATCCAGCATCAGCACGGCTTCGCTGTTCGCCGGCGCGAAGAACCCGGGCTCAGCGGAGCGCACCATCAGGTTGCCGTAGAGTCCGAGGTCCTGTTGAACATCCTCGCGGTGGTGTGGGTGGTACCAGTAAACGCCGGCGTCGGGGAAGCGCACGACATAGCGAAAAGTACCACCCGGCGGCACCAGCTCCTGCGTGAGGTGCGGCACGCCATCGAAGCGGTTGTCGAGCCGGACTCCATGCCAGTGGACGGTGGTTGGAGCATCGATGCGATTCGTGAAATTCACGATTATCGAGGAACCTTTCTTCACCGAGATGAGCGGCCCAGGGTACTGACCGTTGAAGCCGTACATCACGACCGTACGACCGGCGATCGTGCGTCGCACGACGTTCGCTTCCAGAGCCAACGAGTCGCCGTCCTCCAGAGCCAGAAGTTCGCGCGGCCGAGCCAGCGGCAACGCGCCAGTGGGGGGGAGATCCGGGCGGCGTCCTGATCTGGTGCCCGGCAGCCAGGGAGAAACGGCGGGTCTCATTGCCTCCAGACCGGGAATCATGTTCGACACGCCCGGATGCATGGGCGGCATGGTCCAGCCTCCGGAGTCGTGCTTATGCATCATCCCGGAGCTTCTTGGCGGCAACGTAACGACGTCGTGCGGGAGCATCAGACTACTGGGGGAATTTCCTCGCAGGACTATTTTTCCGGCGCGAATAGCAACCGTCGCGGACGTTTCCGCGGTGACCAGAACCAGAAACTTGTTGAACGCCACGCGACCGAGGTGTGTTCGGCCATTCCGTGCCGTGGCGAGCTTTACCGTGACATCGAGACTCGGCGTCGTCACCCAGACCACATATGCCGAATAGGATCCCAACGTCGCAGGATCGGGCAGACCGCTCAGCATGACGCTGAGATCGTAGACGTGTTCGCCCTCCCGCGTCACGGCCGCGCCGAACGGTGATCTCGCCTGGCCCAGCTCCACGACGCCGGAAGCCTGCGGGAGATCAGGTATCGGGACGAGGTCCATGCAGTAAAGGCTCGGAGCTGGCATGGACGCGTTGGGCAGCGTAGCAATGGGAGACGCGGGACACAGAGTAGAAGCCGTCGCGTCCACGGGAGCTGCTGACATCGTCGTCTGGGCGCTCGGCCATGGCATGCACCCCGCGATCAACGTGGCGATGACGGCCACGGACACTGCGGAAAGGCGCCACGGATTACGCGGACGAACACGGACAAGAGCTGAAAGGCGCCACGGGCTACGCGGACGTACTCGGACAAGGGCTGAAAGGCGCCACGGACTACGCGGACGAACGCGGACACTGCGGCAAAGGCGGCCGCGGATCACGCGGATGAACGCGGAAAACGGCAAGAAAAAACTGCTTCCTACCGTTGGTTCAACTGGACCGTAGCTCGATTCCAGTCTACTCCTTGAATGCCGGCTCATGGAGTTTCTCATCTCGTTCTCTAGTGCGTAATCGATGTCTGCGTCCGCGGTGTCCGTGTTCGTCCGTGTAGTCCGTGGCGCTTTTCGCAGTAGTCTGTGGCGCGGCCGCAGTGTCCTGAAGGTAACCAGTCCACTAGGTTTGCTGTCATGGCGAAAGCGTACACTCCAGCCACTGGCGAGGCTGCGCCGGATTTCGCGGTCGCCGACTCGACGGGCACCTTGCAACGCTTGTCGAAGATGGTCGCGACGAAGCCGCACGTTCTGCTGTTCTATCGCGGCCCATGGTGACCGTTCTGTCTCCGCCAGTTGGCGGACTACCGCGACCTCGCCGGCGACTTCGAGCGATCGGGATTTGGAATCGCCGCGCTGTCGGTGGATCCTCCCGAACGCTCGGCGAAGCTGCGGGAAAGTCTGCACCTTCCATACATGCTGCTCTGCGATCCAGCGCGTGAGGTGGTGCGGGCATGGGGACTTCTGAACCGGCTCGAGATGAACGTATCCCTTGACGCCACCTTTGTTATCGGCAGCGATCGAAGGGTGTTGATCTCTCAGGTGGAGGCCATGTACGCCAGATTGAAGCCGTCTCGCGTGCTGGAACTGGTGAAGCAGGGGATTGGAAGCCGCGGAGCGCGACCGTCCAGGTCGCTCGTGCTGCCCAGCGTGAAGGACTGGCTTCGCGCCCCACTCAACGGATTGAGGTACGGCTTCTTTACGAGGACGCCACGCTGAAGTCTCCTCCGGACAACAAGTAGACAAAACTCCGGTCCACCTCGGTCGTCCCGGGTAGGACCTTGGTGACGATCCCGCCTTTCTTGTCGCTCGCGATTCCAAAGTCGTCGTCGTTCAACACGGCAATGGTTCCGTCGGCGAGTACCGCGAGCCCTTCGGGTTTGTCGTGAGGGTAGCCGATGGCGACGAGATCCACCAGCAGCCCTTTCTCAGCTGGCTGTATGCCGGCTGTCGCGAGCTGCTCCACTGAAAGTGCCTCGAGGACTCGCTTGCCGACCAGCAGACCAGATGCACGATCCTTGGGGTCGCTCACATCCGTCGCACGCGAAAGATCAACCTGGTATATGCGCTTCACCTGTGACGGTTTTTTGTGGTCATAAGTGAACTTCTTGTCGTGCTCGATCGCGAGAAGTCCTGTCATGCTCACCGCTGCCAGGGCGCTGGTGGAAATTCCTGCTTCCTCCTGAACGTAGATGTACTGCCGAGTGGCGCCGCGCATCGTATCGAATAGAAGTATGCGCACATTGCGGGATTTCTTGCCGGCGCCTGCTTTTGGATTGTCGAGCGCGGATTGCGCGATGGTGGCCAGCGTCTTCCCATCGGGGAGTAGCGTCAGGCCCTCAAAACCATGATTCGGCCACCGGCGAGCCAGAACGCGCGGCAGGGGTGTTGAGCGTCCGGACGTGAAGGGGCTCACGCGCTCGATCGTGCGGCCTTCCGCGTTCACGTGCATCAGAGCAGGTCCGTATTCATCGGCGATCCAGAAGCTCCCGTCCGGCATGGCCACAAGACCTTCCGGATCGACGCCGTGCGGGTCGAAGGGGATCACGCTCCCGTCGAGCGCGACCGGAATCTCGCACGTGCTGGCTTCGCTGGGCGGATTGGGCAATCCGGTAATCGGTTGGCCGTCAAAGTTGGTGAGTGGGATGATCCTGGTTCGGACGAGAGTGTCACCTCGCCGCTCGAACCGCCCAATGTGCGGCCGAAACGATGGCTCCAGGAAACCTTTCGACCCGTCATCGGGCACCTCAAAGTTCGGCCCTCGGTCTGTGAGCATGTAGAAGCACTCCGGCTGGCTCGGATCATTCGCGAGCGCCGATCCGTACCCAGTGCCTTCCACAGCCAGAACACGAATTAGTGACATAATGCTACTATACACTGTTCCGCGACAAGCCGCTAGAATTGTATGCCATCATGAGCAGCGTTACCATCCATCCTGATACGCTGGTGGGTCCAGTCGCCCTGGCGGTCTCCGAGCTCGATCGTTCGGAGAGGTTCTATCATAGCGTTATCGGCCTGGAGACACTCCAACGCGAAGGCGACGTGCTGTCGCTCGGCATCCAAAATGAAGTCCCACTTCTCGAGCTGACGGAGCGACCAGCCGCTCGGCGTGTGCCGCCGCGGACGACGGGCCTCTACCACTTTGCGATTCTCGTGCCGACGCGGATGGATCTCGCTCACGCGTTGAGGCGCATTGCGGTGTCAGGTTGGCCGCTCAGTGGGTCATCCGACCACCTGGTGAGCGAGGCGCTGTACCTGTCGGACCCGGACGGGAACGGCATCGAGATATACCGCGACCGTCCGCGTTCCGAGTGGAAGCAGCGGGATGGACGGATAGAGATGACGCTCGATCCGCTGGACCTGCGTGCGCTACTCGCTGAAGTCAGCCAGAGCGACCACCCTCAGGCGCAGATGCCGGCGGGGACGATCATGGGACACGTCCATCTTCGTGTTGCCGATCTTCGCCTCGTACGGGAATTCTACAACGGCACGCTGGGCTTCGACATCACTAATGATTCTTTTCCCGGAGCGCTCTTCGTTTCGGCCGGCGGCTACCATCATCACCTCGGCCTCAACACGTGGGGCAGCGAAGGCGCGCCCGCGCCGCCGAGTGATGCGCTGGGCTTGGGCCACTTTACCGTCCGGCTTCCCGATCAAGCGGAGCTCGATCGTGTCGCCGAGCGTGTGCGACGCTCGGGCATCGCGGTGAAGGAGACGAGCGACGGCCTCTTGGTTCGTGATCCGTCAGGGAATGGAGTACTGCTGGGGATTAGGGATTAGGGATTGGGGATTAGGGTCTTCGTGCTTAGTCCCGACTCCCGACTCCCGACTCCCTAGTCCCTAGCTCTTCACACTATGCGGCTTATAAGGCGCTTCCAGCCGAATGCATTCGTCATCGGTGAGCTTCAGCTCCAGTGATTTCAGCGCTGAGGCCAGGTGCGTCAGCTTGGTCGCGCCGATTATCGGGGCCACGACTGCCGGTCTCGACAGCAGCCAGGCCAGGGAGACCTCCGCTGGCGGAACGCCGCGCTTGGTGGCCACATCCTCCACGGCTTTGACGACGTCCCAATCACTCGGCGAGTCGTAGAGTCTGCGGCCGAACTCATCCTGTTCTGCCCGCTTGGTTGATGTCTTGTCGCCGAGTGACTTTCGCCCGCCGGCGAGAAGCCCGCGCGCGAGAGGAGACCACGGAATGACACCGATGCCTTCGGCGACGCAGAGCGGCATCATCTCACGTTCTTCCTCGCGATAGATGAGGTTGTAGTGGTTCTGCATCGAGATGAAGCGCGCCCATCCGTTGCGCTCGGAAGTGCTCAGCGCGCGCGCGAGCTCCCAGGCGTATCCGGTGCTCGCGCCGATGTAGCGCACCTTGCCCTGCTGCACAAGAAAATCCAGCGCCGCCAGCGTCTCATCGATAGGGACGCGCGCATCGAAGCGGTGAATCTGGTAGAGGTCGATCGTGTCGACTCCCAGACGAGTGAGACTGGCCTCGCAAGCCTGCACGATGTGTTTGCGAGAAAGCCCGCTCATGTTCGGGCCACTGCCCATCGGGTAATGCACTTTCGTCGCGATCACCACCTCCTCGAGGTTCGCGTATTCGTGGAGCGCGCGTCCGGTCACTCGTTCGCTCTCGCCATTCGAGTACATGTCCGCCGTGTCGAAGAAGTTGATTCCGCTCTCCACGGCTTTCCGAAAGAACGGCTGGGCGGCATCTTCATCCAGAATCCAGGACCGCCATGCCGGGCTGCCGTAGCTCATGCATCCGAGGCAGATGCGGGAAACCGTGAGGCCGGAGCGGCCGAGCTGAGCATACAACATCAGGTGACAGGTGACAGGGAATGAATAATAGAGCAATCCTAATTGTCGTTGGAATTCTTTGGGGGTGCCAGCCGTCGCCGAGGCAGGAGCTTCGTGACCGGGACGAGCTCGCCGGCCAGCCGCGGCTTCCGACGGGAGCGAGGCTCGATCCGGCGGGCGCTTCCTTCGAAGTCGGTTCCATGCCGCTGGCGATGGTGCCGTCGCCGGACGGAAACCACGTCGTCATTCTGCTGAACGGTTGGCGCGAGCAGGGCATCCAGGTGGTGAATCGCTTCACCGGCGCCATCGTGCAGACGGTGTTGCAGCCGGCGGCGTTCCTCGGTGTCGCTTTCTCGCCCGACGGCAGGACGCTATACGCGTCGGGCGGGAATCAGGACGTTGTCTACCGGTATTCGTGGAGCGATGCACGCGCGACGCTCGTGGACAGCCTCGTTCTCGCGCGAAAGGAACCGCGGAAGTCGGGGACGCGTTATCCCGCGGGCGTGGCCGTCTCGCGTGATGGGCGCCGGCTCTATGTCGCGGAGAATCTCGCGGACTCGCTCGCCGTGGTGGATCTGGAGACCGGGCGCGTCACGGCACGCTTTCCGACCGAGCGATATCCGTACGGCGTGGTCGTCGCGCCGGACGGAATGGTGTACGTCTCCGCATGGGGCGGGTCCACCGTCTCGATGTTCTCGCCTTCGGCCGACGGGAGCATTGCCAGTGCGGGCCGGCTCGCCGTCGGCCGGCATCCGTCGGCGATGGTTCTCAACCAGGATGGTACTCGTCTCTACGTCGCCTCGGGAAGCACGGATCGCGTGGCGGTAGTGGACACGAAAACGCGACGCATGCTGTTGCATCTTCTCGATCCGCCGCCTGCAGGTCCCGGCGAAGGCAGCACACCGAATGCGCTCGCGCTTTCGGCCGACGGCACGCGGCTATTCGTCGCG
>JBHENQ010000063.1:0-10976 GCA_046261975.1 Gemmatimonadaceae bacterium
CTCCCCCACTCCCCCACTCCCCCACACTCCACTCAGGGCTCATGCACTATTACTTCGCCGCGGCGGGTGTCCAGTGTCCAGCGGCGGTTGCGCAGAAGCCGCGCAGCGTCAACGTGATTGAGCGGAACGAGGGAGTTGTCGCGAATTATTCGTGGCCCCGCCCTCAGCGTCAACGTGGGATAGCGAAGACCTGGCGCTTGCCCTGCTGCTACGCGCCCATTCTTTCTGAGAACCATGGTGCCCCGGGCGAGATCGAATGTCGGCGCGAATCTCCCAAGGACATCCAGACCAACGGTTGCGGACCGGCGGTCGCGTTGAGGCGCGAATTTGACCGGCACATTACGAAGTATCAGCGCCCCTAGGCCCGCTTCCGCTGCGACGCCAGTTCGGCGTAGTGGCTTTGCGCCCTTGGATCCGAAGGTCCTGATGCCATCTCCTTGGGCCCACACCGTGTCGAGAGTCAAACCCTCGGCGCGCGGATCTATAACGGCGCTAACGGAGTCCGAGCCGAGGCGCACGTGCACGCGACCCATCGTTCGGCTGTCCACAGCCGCGTACTGAACGCGGACGGAATCAGGACCGTCCACCTCGGGCGGGTTATCGCGTAGCCACTCGGCGCGAGAACGCTCGGCGTACGTGAGTTGCGATGACCGCAGCACCGCCAGCTGCCCGTAGTCTCCCAGGCGCGCGTACACCGGAATCAGCTCGTTTGCCACAACCTGAGCGTCGCCCCCGAAGTAGCGAGCTTCCTCCATGAGCACGGCTCCGACGCGCCACGCACCGCGCGCAGCCAGGTACTTGCCGAGCGCCAGCCGCGCCTCGGGATCACGTGGTGCCCTCCGCACCGCCATGTAGTAAAGCGACTCGGCGGCAAAGACGCGCCCAGCACTCAGGAGCGCATCAGCCCGTGTAACATACGCCTGCGCCCGTGCCGGAGACGCAACTCCGCCGATGGTCGCGACGCCGAGCAACATGATACTGCCGAGCCTGCTAGCCTTCGTCGAAAGTGGCGAGTAGCTCAACGCCTGGATCGAAAACGATCCTCCGAGGTCTCGCTCTGACAGCTTCGAGCGTGAGGCGCTGCTTTCGCGTGGGGGCCACATCCAGCGTCGAACGGCGCGCGATACCATTGGCGTCGATCACTTCTACGGTCAGCGGGAAACGATAGGGGGCAAAACGGTCGCTCTGCTCCACCTCGATGACGACTATCCCACGATTGGCGTCATAGTTCCATCGGGTTCGTAGCTCCGCGAAGCCGGGCCGGCGCAGCCACTGGTCGAAGAACCAACCCAGCTCCTTGCCGGACGCTCTTTCCATGGCACGCTGAAGATCAACCGTGAGAGCGGTGCCATGCTTGTGCAGCTCGTAATAACTGCGCACGCCGGTAAAAAACGCGCTGTCGCCAACGAGAACGCGCAGCATGTGTAATGTCCATGCTCCTTTCTGGTAGCTGTTGGTGTTCAGTAGCTCGAGGTAGTTCGTCTCGGCCGTGTCGATAACCGGGCGCCGAGCGGAAACGGCCGACTCGACGATCTGCTTGCGCAGCGCAGCCATGCTAACGCGAAACGAATCCTGTCCGCTCGTCTTTCGCTCCCATAACTGCTGCCAGTAGGACGCGAACCCCTCCGACAACCAAAGGTGCGCCCACTCACGCTCCGTCACGGAGTTGCCAAACCACTGATGCGCCGTCTCGTGGGCTACCAACCCCGTGCCCAACGTCTTCTGACGGAAGGCGCGGTCGCTGTAGAAAATCGCACTGGCGTTCTCCATTCCACCGAATCGGGTGGACGATTGAACGTGCGCAAGCTTTTCGTACGGATATGGGCCCACCAGCTCCGAGAAGAACTCAACAATGTCACCAGCTTGCGAGAACGGTCCCGGCAGAAACTCGCGCTGCTCCGGTGCGACGTACACCGATTGCGGAACGCAGCCGGGCATCTCCGAGAGGCCGCACGCCGTTCGCCCCAGATCGTAGTAAGCCAGCGGCGCCGCGCCGATGACCATCAGGTAGACGGGAATGGCTTTGGATTCGTGCCACCGCGTGAGTGTGCGGGGCACGGAGCCGCGGCTAAGCGACGGCAGTGGGGATTCCTCAGTCAGAACCCCGTTTGCTACTACGCGTCTCTCGCTCGGTGCGCGAACTATCCACGTGACAGTGGCCTTGTCGCTCGGATGATCCACGCTTGGAATCCAGTTGCGGCCGCGATTGGGCCAGTTGTCGCCGAAGCCGGTCCAGCGGCCCATGCTGTCCGTGCGGACGATAAACCCGTCCGTTATTTTGCCGCCATAGCGTACCGCCACGGTCAGGGTGTCATTCGATCGTGCGGGCAACGGGATTCTGAGCGTGGCCGAATCGCGTGCGAATCGAGTGGCGACGCCATTTACCAGGACACTATCCACACGCAAGCGGAGTAGATCCAGCCGGAGCGTATCGGCAGTAGTGCGATGCACGGAGAGACGCGCGCGCCCTTCTATCACCGAGCCGCTGTCCGGAAGGTCCAGTGTCAACTCGTAATGAAGAACGTCGATGCCGCGGTGGTACTCATTTCGAGGCGGCTGCGCCTGTGCGGTCGTAGACGCGTGAGGCCATGTTGCCAAGAGTATGGCCAGCGAGATCGCAACGCGAGTTTGCACGGTCAACGTGAGAGAGTGTAGACGACCAGCATGTGCTTGGGATCGAATTCTTCCGCATCTGGATCTGGTATCAGAGCTGCCACGTAGCGAGCGCCGAGCGTGGCCGCGAGCGCCACACCAGGACCGATAATTCGGCCCCGGACCCGAATCCAGCCGCCGCTACTCTCGATCTGGCCCTCTTCCACAGGGATCGACACCCGTGCCGTGGTATCCACGGGAAGTGAGATATCAAGCGCGGGACCATCGGTCCACCCCGGCTCGAAGAACTGGGAACTTCCGTCACTCGCTCCATCAATCGCCCCACGCGGACGTCCATTTGCAGTATCCAGCGCTACCCACAGCGTGGCGGGTGAATCGTCGTTCACGCGCTCCGGATTACGTCCGGCCGCGAGGAGTGATCCATCCTTGCTCCAGCGTACGCGCCAGCCAGCCGCGACTCCGAATAATTCGCGCTCGCCACTCTCCAGATGAAGAATACCGGGTTGTGCAAAGCCGACCATGTAAGCCATGCCGCTCACCGGAAACGAGCCTGATCGCACGTCGCTCAGGGGCATTCCTAGCCGCTTCGCGAGCGCTTCCCACACAGATGTTGGGAGCGAGTCGGCTTCGCCGGCGCGAAGCACGTAAGCACGTCCGAAAGCCGCTCGCGACCAATCAGGCGAAGGCGATACGTCCCAGACGCTGTCCATCTGCACACGCCGCATCGGCTGCTCCGAAGCCAACACGAATCCATTCGGCATCGCCTCGGCTTCCACCGACACGGGGTCCTCTACAACCAGTATCGTCCGCCGATCCGGAGCGAGCGTCCATCGCACGCGCGCACTCATACCGTGAGACCCGCGATTCACGTGCGTGATCGCGCTAACGCGTACGTCGGCCATCAAGGCGGAATCCCTTACTACCACCGGGTTCTGGCCCTTTCCTACCAACCCCGTGCGCAATGCAAAGGCTGCCACTCTCGGAAGTTCGGCCTCCGGCGTTGGCAGCAGTCGCACTCGCCACACGTTCTTGCCGCTGGCTTCGCCACGACTGACGAACACGGGCCAGCCGTCCCGGTCGAGGGAGTCTCGCAAACGCGCCGCGCTCAATGAATCACCAAGCGACGCAACCTGGACGGCGAAATGGACGGCAGTGGTAGCAGTCACGGGCATCGTGTCGGAACGCGTCTCGCCTTCCTCGGCGCGTTCGTCGGCGTCTCGACACGCCGTTATGGCCAGCAGAAACGCCAAGATCACCCGAGCCGTTCCCTGTCCCCTGTCGCCTGTCACCTGTTACCTGTCACCTGTCACGTGTTCCATAGCGCTTTCCCCTTCCGGCATCCGATCCCGCCGGCTCAACAGCGCTTCCGCCTGAGACTTCTCCACTTCGTCCTCGACATCGCGTTCGATGCTCGCCAGGTCGTCCCGGGAAATGCCGGAATCAGAAAGATACTCCTCATAGAGCGCGATCGGGTCGCGACGCCCCCACTCGCGAAACAGCTGCGCATCGAAAGTTCGCCGCGCTTCCGCTTCATCGTGCGTCGCGTGGCCGCCCATCCTGAACGTCTCCGCGACGAGCAGAGCGGGGCCTTGCCCGTCGCGGCAGCGCTCGACGGCGAGCGCGGTGAGAGCATACGCGTCCAAGACGTTGTTGCCGTCAAACACGCCGCCCCACATCCCGTACGCTCGTGCCCAGTCAGCAAATTTTCTGTCTGAGGCCGGGAGATGGTGTTGCGACAGACGTGTCCCCAGCGCCACCTGGTTGTTCTGGATGATGAATATCGCGGGCACGCGCTGAACCGCCGCCAGATTGAGGCCTTCGTGAGCGACACCAGTCTTTGTGCTGCCGTCACCTATCCACGTGAGGGCTACCCGATCCTGACCGCGCATCCGGAAAGACAACGCGATACCGGTCACTACCGGCACCATGTCCCCGACGTGGCTGATGGGCGCTAGGACACCTGTCGCGAGATTGCCGTAGTGGCCGTCACGGCCGCGCGAGGGACTGTCGTAAGTTGCCATGTACGCGCGGAGTATGTCCGCGATGCTCATTCCCATCTCGTGGCAGGCGCCGCTGTTTCGGATCATGGGCGCCACTACGTCGCAGTTCGCGCCACGCCGCAGGGCGTGGACCGGGCCTATGGTCGAAGCCTCTTCACCGGTTCCGAGCCACGCCTTGGAAATCACCCCCTGTCTGACCATTCGCTTCAGCGCGATGTCCGTGAGACGCGTGCGAACGAGTCCGCTGTAGAGCCCGAGCAGTTTCTGCCGCGTCAGCGAGTCGACCACAGCCGCACGCGCCGGGTCCCGCTCGAGGTTGGCGCGATAATCGCGCACGAGCGTATCGTCTCTTTGCCAGGAGACGTATTCCGGCGGGTCGAAGGCTGCATGGCGCTTCACGATGGCTCCGGCCCAGCCGCCGCCGACAGCTCGGCAGCGAACTCCAACGCCGATCCATATCGCGCGCCTGCATCCCGGGCCAAGCATTTCTGCAACGCTCTCTCCACACGTGGCGGGAAGTTGAGCTCAGGTCGCATCTCCCGAATCGGAACAGGATCGCCCTTGAGGCGCGCGAGCATGATATCCTGTTGGCTGTTTCCCGCGAAGGGCAACCTGCCAGTCAACATCTCGAAAGTCATCACTCCCAATGAATAGATATCAGTTCGCGCGTCCAGAGGTTTGCCGCGGAGCTGCTCGGGGCTCATGAACTCAGGAGTTCCTACTACTATGCCTGTAGCCGTGAGCTTCTTGACCGCTGCGCTCACGTGTCGCTCTTTGGCCAGGCCGAAATCCATCACCACCGCCTTCTCCGCGCCGTTGGCACCTGGCGCGATCATCACGTTTTCCGGCTTCAGGTCGCGGTGAATAATGCCGAGTGAGTGCGCTACTCCGAGGCCCGCGGCAATGTCTCGCACAAAACGAATCCCGTCGTGCAGCCTGAGGAATCCCTGCCGGTTCGTGCGGTCGCACAGGAGCTCACCCTCGATGTACGGCATTACGATGAAGGCGAGTCCTGTATCGGTTTCACCCAGCCTTTCGATGTGGCAAACATTGGGGTGCGCGAGGCGAGCTCCGAAGGAAGCCTCCCTGCGCAACCGCTCCATGGCGCTCACGTCTTTCACCAGCTTGGGTGACAGCATCTTTATCGCGTGCTTTGCGCCGGTGGAGATATCGGTCGCCTCATACACGAACGACATGCCACCCTCGCCAATCTTCTGCGTCACGCGATACCGGCCGTCCAACACCTGGCCCACAAGCTTCGCGAAATCGATACTACCCGCCCCCGCCACGGCCGGCCCGGCGCCACCGCCAACGGCGGCGACCAGACGCGTACCGTCAGCGGAACAGAAGCGAGCCTCGTCGCCATAGACTACCTGGCAGCGGGGACATCGCCTGCTCATCCGCGCACCAGGTTGCGTCCGTCGCCCTTTGCTCTGTACAGCGCCTGGTCAGCGAGGGCGATCAAATCCTCCGAGTTATTTACTTCTGGAGATGGAACGGTCGCGACGCCTATGCTCACGGTGATGCGCACTCCGTCGAATAGTGTACCAACCATGAGTGGGCGTTCGGCGATTTTCTGACGTACGCGCTCGGCAAAGATGAGCGCGCCTTCCTCGGCGGTCTCGGGAAGCACGACCACGAACTCCTCGCCACCGTAGCGCGCTACGACGTCAACCGACCGCGCCTCGTGCTGCAGCAGCGACGCCACCTGCCGCAGGACGTCATCGCCGACGAGGTGGCCAAACGTATCGTTTACGGTCTTGAAGTGGTCGAGGTCGAGAATCATCAGAGATAGTACGAGTCCGTACCTCTGCGCTCGGTCCATCTCGCCTTTCAACCTGTCAGTCAGCGCTCGACGGTTGAGCACGTGCGTGAGCGGATCAGTGGTCGCAAGAACTTCGAGACGCGCCTTATCCGCTCGTGCCACCTCGAACGCGTGCGCGCGACGCATCGCGGCAACGGCCGCCTTCACAACCGTCTGCGCGAAGATAACGTCGTCCGCTGTGAGCGGGGGCTCGTTACGCATCGTTTGCAGGAGAAAAGCGCCACCACTCGTTCCCTGATCATCAAGCGTGAACGGAACCGCAATGGATGACCGCACCTCCAGGGCCGTCCCATCCTGCGCGAACTCCAGCCGCAGAGAGGCATATAAGGGGCTCTCGTCCACGTCCTCGATGAGCACAGGCGTGCCACGCTCCAGCGCGACGCCGATCTCAGGGTAGGAGTCCATCCGTATCTCGCGGTCGCGAACCGAGGGATCTTCGTAGGAAGCGGTCACCACGCCCTGTTCGTCTCCGGCACGCGCACGAACGAGTGAACAATGCGAAATGTTGAGCGCACGCGCGACGCGCCATACCAGCATGTGCGACAGCTCCTCGGGTGAGAAGTCGCCGGCAACGTCGTGAAGGATATCCACCAGCTTCCGCCCGCTCTCTGCTTCGCCTCGCACGCGCTCCAGCTCCTGAGTAGCCGACGTCAGAGCCGCGCGCGCACGCAGCAGCTGATCCCGGATGGAGAGCTGAGTCTCGATTCGCGCCAGGAGCTCGCGAACGACGTAAGGCTTCCGAATCACGTCGTGCGCGCCCGGCAGGAACGCGCTTCCGTTCGACGCCGGAGCGCTAGTCGTTACCAGCACCGGTATGTCTCGCATGCTCTCGTTGGCCGCGACACGCGCGAGGAGCTCAGCGCTGCGGCTGGGGGTGGAGGCGCCGGTCTCGTCGGTGTCGAGCAGCACGATGTCCGGTTGCGACGAGGCGATGCGGTCGACGAGGTCGTCCCTGCTGGAAGCGAGCACGGTGTCGTAACCATGCTCTTTCAATAGCCAGGAAATAGCGCCGGCGATTCTTGTGTCCTCATGCGAGATGAGAACCAGCGCTCTGCCTCTATTCAAGGAGATCACGGAGCCCCCCCCCCTTATGCCCCACGATCCCCCCTCCTTCGCCGCCGGCCCATTCGATATTGCCACCGCTCAGTACCGCCACAGTCTTTCCGACCGGGGCCACAATGCCTTCACGAAGTGCCGCAACGGTTATTGCGCCGCTTGGCTCAGCCACGAGCTTCACGCGGTCCAGCAGGAACCGGATCGCGTCGCGGAGAGATGCGTCATCCACGAGAACGACATCATCGATGTAGGCCTCGTGGTGGGCGAAGGGCAGCGCACCAATGCGAACGGCAAGAAGTCCGTCGGCCAGGCCATTGACGGCAGGTATAGTTGCCGGCTCACCCCTTTCTCGCGCGCGCGTGAGCTTGGGGGCGTTGGCCGGTTCCACACCTATCACACGCGCACTCGGCGCCAGGAGCTTGACGGCGGCCGCGACTCCCGCGCTCAGACCGCCGCCGCCCACAGGTACGAGAACCGTATCCACCCCGGGCAGATCCTCGACAATCTCGAGGCCGACCGTGCCCTGTCCAGCAATGATGATCGGATCATCGTACGGTGGCACGAGTACACTGCCTTCAGCGGCCGCAATTTCCAGCGCCCGGTCCATGCGCTGCTGGGTTGTTGTGCCGGCCAGCTCCACGCGCGCGCCTAGCCGCTCCGCGCCGGAACGCTTCGCCCCGGTGACGGTTGTGGGCATCACAACCGTGCACGGAACACCAAACAGCCTGGCGGCCAGAGCTACCGCCTGAGCGTGATTGCCTGAGGACGGCGCGATGACCCCACGCTGCCGCCGCTCTGGCTCCAGCCGCGACAGATAGTTGTACGCGCCACGGAACTTGAACGCGCCACCGCGCTGCAACATCTCAGGCTTGAGCCAAATTGTTGTGTCGTCGCGACTTGTCAGCCCTTGCACGGGCAGCAGAGGCGTTCGCACCGCCACATCCCGCAACGTGTTAGCAGCCGCCTGGAGGTCGGAAAGAGTGACGAGGGATGGCGTGGTGGTGACAGAAATCACACTGTCAAAATCTCGTCTTGCAGCGCGTGGCGCCAGTGCGTTGCGCCACGCGCATCCCCTACTCTTCCTCTGGCGCCAGCGTTGCCGGTTCCACCGGCGCCTCACCCTCTGCCTGGTCGTCGTCCTCGATCACAACGCGAGCGACGTCGCACACGCCGTCACCTTCGTCCAGATGCACCAGGCGCACGCCTTGAGTGTTGCGTCCGCTAACGCGGATGCCCTTTACCGGCATCCTGATCACCACTCCCGCCTTCGTGATGAGCATTAGCTCGTCGTCCGGGAGAACTTCCTTGATAGACACGACATTGCCCGTCTTGTCCGTGCGATTGAGCGTGATGATTCCCTTGCCTCCACGCTTCTGGACGCGGTATTCGTCGATCTCCGAACACTTGCCCATGCCCCTTTCGGTGACCACCAGCAGCGTGGCCTCTCGTTTGATCACCACCATGCCCACCACCACGTCGCCGCTCCGCAATTCGATCCCCTTCACGCCGGTGGTGTCGCGCCCCATCTCTCGAACGTCGTCCTCGTGGAACCGGATGGAAAGTCCGTGCTTAGTAGCAAGCACAACATCATTCGTGCCGCTGGTCACCTGCACGTCGAAGAGTTCATCATCCGGCTCGATCTTTATCGCCTTTATTCCGGTGGCGCGCGGATTGGAGTATTGCGACAGGGCCGTCTTCTTCACCGTTCCCTTGCGCGTGGCGAACATCAGGTACTGCGTGTCGCTGAATCCACGCACGGGCACCATGGCAGACAGCTTGGTGTCCGCGGAGACGTTGATCAGGTTCACAATCGGCTTACCCTTTGCTGCGCGGCCCGCCTGCGGGATTTCGTGAACCTTGAGCCAGTAGCAACGGCCATCATCCGTGAAGAAGAGGATGTAGTCATGCGTGGAGCCGATGAAGAGGTGCTCAACGAAATCCTCGTCCTTCAGACCCTGGCCGTTGAGCCCGCGCCCGCCGCGGCGCTGCTTCTTGTACGTCGACATCGACGTACGCTTGATGTAGCCGGAGTGCGAGACTGTGATCACCATGTCTTCCTCGGCGATCAGGTCCTCGATGCTGAACTCGCCTTCGTCGCTGGTGATCTCGGTGCGCCGCTCGTCGCCGTACTTCTGCGCGATGCGCTCCAGGTCTTCCGTGAGAATCTTCATGCGTCGCTCGCGCGAGCCGAGTATGGACTTGAGGTCCTTGATCAGCGCGCGGACATCCTTGATCTCCTCTTCCAGCTTCTCGATCTCGAGGCCCGTGAGCTTGGCGAGACGCATGTTGAGAATCGCCTCAGCCTGCCTCTCGCTCAGTCTGAACCGCTTCTGAAGCTGTGCGCTGGCTTGCGGTGTGTCCTCCGCTTTCCGGATGACCTTGATCACCTCGTCGATGTTGTCGACTGCGATCTTGAGACCTTCCAGGATGTGCTCGCGTTCGAGCGCCTTGTCGAGGTCAAACTGGGTGCGCCGGATGATTACTTCGTGCCGGTGCTCGATGAAATGCACCAGGATGTCGCGGAGCGGCATCACCTTCGGCACCAGCTGCCTGGTGTTCACGTCCGGTACCAGCGCCAGCATTATGACGCCGAACGTGGATTGCATCGTCGTGTGCTTGTAGAGCTGGTTCAGCACCACGCGCGGAATAGCGTCGCGCTTCAGCTCGATCACGATCCGCATACCGTCGCGGTCTGATTCGTCTCGCAGGTCCGAGATCCCGTCGATCTTTCTGTCGCGCACCAGATCCGCGATCTGCTCTACCAGGCGGCTCTTGTTCACCTGATAGGGGATCTCATTGACGACAATCTGGGACTTGTTGGTGGACTCCTTCTCCTCGATCACGGCACGTGCGCGCATCACTATGCGCCCGCGGCCGGTGGCAATGTAGTCCTTGATTCCCTCCCGGCCGTAGACGTAGCCGCCGGTCGGAAAGTCGGGGCCCTTAACGAACTTTCTGATCTCGCCGGGAGCGGCGTCCGGATTCTCGATAAGATGGACAACTGCCGCGATCACTTCCCGCAAATTGTGTGACGGAATGTTGGTGGCCATTCCCACGGCGATGCCCGACGAGCCGTTGACCACGAGATTCGGGATCGCCGACGGCAGGACCTTTGGCTCCTGCAAGCGATCGTCGAAGTTCGGGGCGAAGTCGACGGTGCTGCGGTCGATGTCCGCGAGCATCTCCATAGCCACCGTCGTCAGGCGTGCTTCGGTGTAGCGATACGCAGCCGGAGCGTCTCCGTCTACCGAGCCGAAGTTTCCCTGGCCGTCTACCAGCGGATAGCGGAGCGAGAAATCCTGCACCATTCGGACGAGTGCGTCGTAGACCGACGAGTCGCCATGCGGGTGGTACTTACCGAGTACATCCCCGACGACCGTCGCCGATTTCTTGTATGGGCGGCCCGGCACCAGTCCGAGCTCGTTCATCGCGTACAGCACTCGGCGGTGAACGGGTTTGAGGCCGTCGCGCACATCAGGAAG
>JBHENQ010000064.1:0-7173 GCA_046261975.1 Gemmatimonadaceae bacterium
TGGCGCGCGAAGAAAAGTAATGATCTCGGTGCCCGAGGGCGCCGACACCGGCACGCGTGTAAGGCTTACTGGCCAGGGAGGGAAGGGAGCGAACGGCGGTCCCGCCGGCGATCTCGTGATCAATTTTCAGGTTCAGCCCGACCGGTTCTTCAAGCGCGAGGGCCTGGACGTCATCGCCACGGTGCCGCTCAACATTGCTCAGGCTACTCTAGGCTCGAAAGTGGGCGTCAAGACCGTTCACGGAAAGAAGGTGACCATCCGCATTCCTCCTGGTACAGCGTCGGGGAAGCGATTCCGGGTAAAGGGACAGGGCATCGCGCGCACCGACAAACGCGGCGACATGATCATAGAGGTATCGATCGCGGTTCCGGATCATCTGACGCCAGACCAGGAGCGTCGAATGAAGGAATTTGCCGAGGCAGGTGGTCTTAAGTATTGAGAAGCAATTACTGACCTTAAGATATAAGGTAATATCTTGGTATCTATCTCAATATCGGCCAACGTTTTACTGGCGTGCGCCTCACGTAACCCCGCCTGCGCTGAGCATTGCGCAGTTCCTTGCCCACATTGTCGGTGTGGCCTTCGATTGTGAGCTTCAGATCGGCGTGCTCCTTCAGCATCGCGCCGATCCGTCATGATTCGGCGCGGTAGAATCTACAAGCGTTCGCAACCACCTACGGCAAAGCCAGAGCTACGCCGCAAGAACAGGGAGCGCCGAGCGTCCGCCCCGGGCTGAGTGGATGAGACCGCCGCCGAGCACAAGATCGCCGTCGTATAGTACGACTGACTGACCGGGCGTGATGGCCGCGACCGGTTCGTAAAGCGCCAACTCGATCTCTCCGCCTTCTACCCGGATGAGCTCTGCCGTCGCCGGAATCGCCCGATGGCGCACCTGAACGGCGACTCGCGAACCGATTCCAGGCGGTTCGTCTACTAGCCAGTTTATTTCGCGGGCGGTCACCGCGTGTCCTAACAACTCTTCACGGCTCCCAATGATTATGGCGCGGTCGGATGGCCGGATGGCCACCACGAACATCGGGAGGGAGAACCCACCTGGCAAGCCGCGACGCTGGCCGATGGTGTACCGAGCAAACCCGCAGTGCTCGCCCACCACTTTCCCATCGGTCGTAATGATGGGCCCGGGAGACAGGGACGGTGCGTCCGGACCGAGATGTCGTTCCAGCACCTTGGCGTGATGGCCATCCGGAACGAAGCAAATGTCCTGGCTCTCGGTCTTGTCAGCAACTACCTGCAGGCCGAGCGTGTGTGCCCGGTCGCGCGTTGCAGCTTTGGTCATGTCCCCTACGGGCAACAGCATCTTGTGAACAACATCGCGGTGGATGCCCCAGAGGAAATAGCTCTGGTCCTTGTTGCGGTCTCGACCCCGAAATAGACCACCGCTCAACGCACGAGCGTAGTGACCAGTGGCGATCCATCGCGCATCTATTGCCTCTGCCTTCTGCAACAAGTCTCGGAACTTCGTGAATGTGTTGCAGCGCACACAGGGAATCGGCGTACGGCCTGAAGCGTACTCGCTCACGAAGTTCAACACGACATCGCGGCTGAACGCGCTCTCCATGCTGAGCACGTAGTGCGGAATGCCAAGCTTCTCACACACCCGCCGCGCATCGTCTATGGAGTCCAGCGAGCAGCAGGGACGGTCGGGCACATCCTCGCCGTAGCAGAAAAGCTTCATGGTCGCACCGATTACGTCGTAGCCCTGCTCCACAAGCATGGCTGCGGCGACGGACGAATCCACACCGCCGGACATTGCTACGAGAACGCGATCCCCCCTCCTCGTCCGGGCGCCTTGCACGTCAGTGTCCAGCGCCCGCCAGCCGCCGGGCCTTGGCGATCAGGGCAGGAAACAGCTCCGCCACCCTGTCGACACAATCCTCCGTGGACAGGCTACCCAGGCTCATGCGAATCGCACCCACCGCGAGATCGCGCGGGACGCCCAGCGCCGCAAGCACATGTGAGGGATCTACGTTACCGCTCTGGCATGCCGAGCCTGACGAGCAGGCGACTCCAGCAAGGTCAAGCGCCATCAGAAGAGACTCGCTGTCGGTACCGGGCACCGAGATGTTGAGAATATGCGGCGCCCGCGGTGCGTTCCTGCCGTGAACTGCCGCATCAGGAATCTTTTTCAGGAGCGCCGCCTCGAGTGCGTCACGCAACTTGCCAAGACGGCGAACTTCCTCGTCGCGTTCGTCCACCGCAAGCTCGGCGGCCCGCGCAAGGCCGACGGCATAGGCGACATTCTCCGTCCCGGGTCTACGGCCGCGATCCTGCGAGCCACCGTATAGCAACGGCTCCAGTGGAGTGCCGCGCCGGATGAAAATAGCACCGATACCTTTGGGCGCGCCGATCTTGTGTCCGGACAACGTCAGCAAGTCGACCTGAATCTCGCGCGTGTCTATAGGAATCTTGCCGAAGGCCTGTACCGCGTCTGTGTGAAACAGCACGCCACGAGCGCCAGCGGCTGCCGCGAGTTCAGGCACGGGTTGAACAGTGCCGATTTCATTATTGACCCACATGACGGAACAAACTGCGACGTCTTCTCGGACCTCTCGGTCGAATGACGAGCGCTCCACAATGCCGTCCGGGTTCACGGTCAGCATCCGCTCCTCGGCGCCCTCGTGCGAGGCTCCGTGAAGAGCGCCGAGTATCGCCTTGTGCTCGATTGGGGACGTCACCACCGCCGGCTTCCCCTTGTCCCTCAACGCTCGCCAGGGTCCGAGGATAGCGAGGTTGTCACCCTCGGTTCCGCCAGACGTGAAGCAGATCTCATCGGATTGTGCGCCCAGACATCGCGCCACGCGCTCGCGTGCTTCGTCGAGCGCGACTCGCGCCTCGCGTCCCCAACGATGTGTGCTCGAAGGGTTCCCGAAGCGCGGCCCGAAGAAGGGTGTCATCGCTTCGAGTACCTCTCGCCTCACGGGCGTCGTGGCGGCATGGTCGAGGTAGATAGGCGCCGGCATAACCACTAAATATACGAAATAGTGGCCAGGGAATGGGAAATCGGGAGTCGGGAGTGGGGAGTCGGGAGTCGAGGGTGCGAAGGGAAGATTACTGCGCTCCTGGGGTTCCCGGCTCCCCACTCCCGACTCCCGACTCCCGACTCCCGCCGGCCCCAAAGAACTGTGAACGCACCTCCCAGAGCCTGGGGAAAAACCGCTGTGAGACGGTGCGCTGCAGATATCGCGCGCCGAGTGTTCCGCCTGTGCCGGTGGTGCCTGGCCCGATGATTCTCTCCACGAGCTGGACGTGAAGAAATCGCCATCGAGCAAATTCTTGCTCGTACTCGAGCATCTCCTCGGCAAGCATGAGGAGAGGCGACCGGTCACCGCCATAGATCTCTTGCAGTGTGGTGTTGTGCGCGGCTACGAGCGCGTCGAACAGTTCCTGCAGTGTGGGCCGGTCCAACCACTTCTGCACCATAGCCGGCGGATTGCCGTGCTCGGCAAGCGCGTGCAGGAAGTGCGGGTCGCGCAGGCCAGAAGCAGCCTCGAGGGCCCGGAACTGGGCACTTTGCGAACCGCTCGAGCTCCCAAGCTGGCCTCGAAACTGTGCGAAACGCTGCGGCGGAAGCGTATCGAGTGCGGACAGTTGCGCCGTAACGATGCGGACCAACGCGTTTATACGTTTGACTACGAAGATCGACGCCATGGCATCGGAGCGAACCATGACGTCTACCAGCGTCTCCATTTCGTGCAGTATCACCTTGAACCACAGCTCGCTGGACTGGTGCACGATGATGAAGAGGAGCTCGTCCGGGTGCTCCGGCGACGACAAAGGACGCTGCAGCGAAAGCAAGTCATCCAGCAGGAGGTATGACGCGTAATGGATCTCGCTGTTCGGAATGTCGGAGCGCGCGCTCAAAATGTGGATACCTCGAGTTGCGTTATGTCGTCAACACGCATCGTCTCCGCCGTGTAGAATGGCTCGCCATAGCGCACGCGGATCAGCGATCCGTAGTGCGCCGCCTTGTGTCGGATCATGTCGTACAGTGGGTCGCCGTTCGGGTAAACTTCACCTGCTTGCTGCACGCCGTCGAACTGCGAACTGTAGCATTGCACCGCTTCAAGCTTGCGCTCGAACTCGGCCGAGATATCCACAATAAAAGTCGGCTTCTCGAAATCCTCGCGGAAGGAGACGCTGTGAATCACCTTGCGTGGGCGGTGTGCCGGACTCTCGGGCGCGATCTTCCGCAACCCCGCTACGAAACATGAGTCGCGAACAAGCTCCGAGGCCACTCGGTGGTCTGGATGACGTCCTTTTGGTGCGGGAGCAATGACGATTTGCGGCGTGAATCGCCGGATTATTCGTGCCAGCTCGATTCGCGTGTCGGGAGTATTGACGATGCCGGCATCTGGCAGGCCCAGGTTGATTCTTTCGCTGACATCCAGAATCTCGGCCGCGCGACCCGCTTCCTGTTCCCTGAGCTCTGCGGAGCCCTTTGATCCGGCCTCTCCCCGCGTGAGATCCACGATAGCCGTTGCGTGGCCCTGAGAACGAGCCTTTATGAGCGTTCCGCCGCATGTGAGCTCGATGTCGTCACGATGGGCGGCAATCGCGAGAATGGCGACGTGTGTCATGGTCGAAGAAGAATATAGAGTGAAAATGAGTTGTGTGTGGGGTGTCGGATGTGCACTGCTCGATCGCCCCCACACCCCACACCCCACACCCGATACCCGATACCCGATACCCGATACCCTCTTTCCGCCTCACTCGTACCGTAGAGCCTCAACCGGATCCAGTAGCGCTGCACGGCGAGCTGGTACGAAGCCGAACACAATTCCCACCGCCACCGAGACGGTGGTTGCCACGACCGCCGACCACAGGGGGACAGTCGCGTCGACATTCATGAGACGGGTAACCACACTAGCCATCCCGAGTCCAACCAGTATGCCCATCAGTCCACCAATACCGGTGAGCGTAGCCGCTTCAACCAGGAACTGGAGCGCGATGTCACGTCTGGTGGCCCCGAGCGCCTTGCGCACACCGATTTCGCGTGTCCGGTCGGTGACGCTCACCATCATGATTGCCATCACTCCTATTCCACCCACAAGCAGGGCCACGCTTGAAAGGACCATCATCACGAGAAAGAAAACTCCAGTAAGCTTGTTGAAGACGTCGAGGATCTGATCCTGAGCGATCATGTCGAAGGTGTTGCCTTCCGCCGGCCGCAGGTTCCGCATGCGGCGAAGGGCGACCGTTACCGCCGCCTGAGCGTCGGCGACCGTAACGCCCTCTTGGGGCTTCACGATTATCCACAGGGCGTTTGTTCGATCGATACGGTACTGCTGGTCCGCCATTCTGAACGGAATGATTGCTCCTATCTGCTGTCCGGGCGGCTGGAAGATATTTCCCGGCGGAATGTAGACTCCGATTACCAATGCGGGGCGGCCGCCGATCTGAAGCGTCTTGCCCAAGGGTTCTTCAGCGCCGAACAGCCGGTGAGCAAAGCTCTCGTCAATCACCGCAACAGCTGATCCGCTCGATAGCTCGGCACTGGTGAACCAGCGTCCGGACAAGAGATCCCCGCCATTTACGTCTGTGTATCGGTCGTCTGCACCGATGAACGTCAACGACTGCGTCCTTATGCCCCTGTACTCCATCCTTCCAAAGAGTTGAGCCCAGATTGCCGAGTAGTCTATCTCCGGCAGCTGGCCTATCCGCTCAGCCTCCGCCTCTCGGAGCTCCGGGCGCACACGGACCCATCTGGGAAGATTCTCCGGGTTGAGCGGCGTCTGAGAAAAAACTCGCATCACGTAGAAAGTCGTGGGACCCGCGACCTCTATCGTGTTGAGAATCTGAGCGCGTATCCCTTGGACAATGGACGCCATCGCCATGACCGTCGCCACCCCAATCACGACTCCAAGAATGGTGAGACCAGAACGCAGCTTGTTTGCGCGCGACGTCTGAATTGCCAGCGACACCGCCTCACGCAGCTGGTCCGCGCGCTTCACGAATGCCGCCTCACTCGGCGCGCATTGCGGTCACGGGATCCAGGCGAGCCGCGCGCGATGCCGGATACACCCCAAATAGCACGCCCACTCCCGCGCCAAGGCTCACCGCAATCGCGACAGACCACAGAGTCACCCTGGCCGGGAGGGGTGAGACAGCCGCAACGAGAATGGCGAATAGCCAGCCCGCGACAACACCGAGGATGCCGCCGAGAAACGAAAGGGCGATTGATTCCGCCAGAAACTGCCGAAGCACGTCTCGAGCTGTTGCACCTGCCGCCTTGCGGATGCCGATCTCGCGAGTGCGCTCCGTAACGGCCATCAGCATGATGTTCATGATGACGATTCCGCCGACGACGATACCGATGCCGACGACGCCCGGAATCACGCTGAACAGAACGCGCGTGAGGGTCTTCCAGAAATCGACGAGCGCGTCTGCCGTTTCGATGGAAAAGTCGTTTTCCTCCCCGGGGCGTAGCTCGTGTGCGACTCGCATTGCTTCCTCCGCCTGCAACATGCCGCCGGCGACATCAGCTGCCGTCGCCATCTTCACTGAGATCGTGGTCGTTTGGCGCGTGCCGTAAACGCTCTCGAAAGTGGTGATGGGCATCATCACAAACCCATCGAATGACTGGCCGAGCACGCGGCCTTTCTTGGCCACAACTCCCACGATCGTGAACCGTTCGCTATTGATACGCACATACTTGCCGACAGGCTCCGCGCCGGCAAAGAGTTTGTCGGCCACGTCCCAACCCACGACCACAGCGGGGCGCTTGTCGCGAACGTCGGTTTCGCCGAGACCGCGTCCGCTGACGAAGCTGTAATCCTGAACCACCTGGTAGTCCGGTGTAACACCGAACACCAATACGTCGCCCAAAGTACGGTCGTTCCACACAACATCTGCCTGCGGCGTCGGCCACCCGGACGAGAGGGCGACAACCTGCGCGTTGGTGAGCGCGTCCGCTACTATTGCTGCGTCGGCAAACGTGATGCGCGGCCGGCGCTGGACCTTGCGCCATGCCTCGTCGTCGAAAAATCCTATCTGTAGAGGTGTGCGCCGGACCTGAAAGGAATTGGAACCGATCATCGCGTCGGCGATGTTCTCCTTGACGTACGCGTTCATACCCTGAATAATCGCAACCACCGCGACCAGGAAGGCCACAGACACGATGATGCCGAGCAGGGTGAAGAAACTGCGCAGTTT
>JBHENQ010000065.1:0-58596 GCA_046261975.1 Gemmatimonadaceae bacterium
GGGGGGGGGGGGGGGGGGGGGGGGGGGGACGAGTCGGCGGAAGGTCCGGTTGTGTCGCTCTCCCGATTCTCGGAGGTTCTGCGAGCACGGCTGAACTCCGAGATCTCGTTCTCCAGTCTCGCGGCTTCCGCCTCGTGTCCAGCTAGAGTATCGCTCAACCTCGTGTAGGTTGCAGCGTCCAGCTCGAGACCCTGCTGACGAGCGCGGTAGACGGCATAACCAAGTGCTTGCGCCGCCTTGTCTGACAGTTGCCGAACTCTAACGGCTTCCAGGCGAACCTTACCCTCGTCCAGGGCGCCCTGAGCCGCCTTCCCGGCACGATCCAACTCCGTCTTCAGCTTGTCCCAAAGTGCCATCGTGTAACCTCGCTGAGTGAACAACCGTCAGTATAATGTGACTTACGGTGCGAATAGGGGGAAGTTTCCGCGCGCCCGAAGCGTAAGTCCATGTTGTGTAGTGGCTATATTTTCGTGGGTCGGGGCTAGGCGGAGTGTCAGGTTTGATCCCTACCCGACCAGATAGGACGACATCGTTTACGCAGAGGCAGTGCCGTGGCCTGGGAAGCGGGAACAATTCTAGTTCTGAGCGGAGCCGCACTGGCAATCATTCTCGGGATGGTGCTTGCCAAATGGCGCAAGAACCGACGGCAGCTGGCGAACAAGTATCGGGCGCCGGTACTCGTTTTCCCGCTGGAGCACAAGTCCGAGAAGGACTCAGGATCGCAGAGTCATCGCGGGGGGGGGCGGTAAACGCCGGTCAGCGTTGGTGCCACTTGTGGGCGCCCTACGGCGCCGGTGAGCCAAAACCTCGAGGAAACAAAGAGCCCCAGTGCAGTTCGCACCGGGGCGTTGCTTTGTCTCGGGGGCTCTTCAGAGTCGTCCGACCGGTAGGCGTTTACGCGACGTTGGCAGATTTCTGAGGGTCGGCCGGGTAGACGCTCACTCGAAACCGAGTCTTGTTCTTGCGCTCGAACTTCACGACTCCGTCGATGAGCGAAAAGATGGTGTAATCCGTTCCGAGGCCGACGTTGCGTCCGGGGTGCACCTTCGTACCGCACTGACGGACGATGATGTTGCCGGCGCGTACGCGTTCGCCACCGAATTTCTTGACGCCTCGATATTGCGCGTTGCTATCACGCCCGTTGCGGCTGGAGCCCACTCCCTTCTTATGCGCCACGGTGCCCCCTTTTCAGCCGAGAGTGATGTCGTTGATCCGAACTTCGGTGAACTTCTGCCGATGTCCGTTTTTACGCGAGTAGTTCTTACGGCGTCGAAATTTGAAGACGACGATCTTGTCGCCTTTGCCCTGCTTCACTATTTCGGCGGTTACCTTGGCGCCATCCAGTAGTGGCGCTCCTGTCTGAATGGAGTTCCCGTCAGATCCGAGGAGAATCTCCTCGAAGGTCACGCTGGATCCCACCTCGCCTTCAAGCGACGGGATCCGGATGGTCTTACCGGGTTCAGCACGGTACTGCATGCCGCCGGTACGAATGATGGCGTAAGACATGGAGCCCGGTACTTGTAAAGGTGGTGGCTGGTATAGCCTTGGAATGTAGTACTTTCCGTTGGCTGAGTCAACGTAGGGTGTGGGGTGTAGGGTGTGGGGTGTCGGGAACTTCCAACACCGAAGGGACTGATGTCTTCCGCGGCTTCAGACTACGGCGGAGGGCAGTCAACAGACCACCCACCCTATCCGCCAGGACACAAGTGCTGTCGGCCCGTCCGACGGAAACCAAATTCGCCCGTTGTACTACCAGCAACAGGGTTTCCAGCTCTTTCAGCGAACCATTAGCGATTGAGAGGTACCGCAGATACTCACGTCGACTTTCTCGACCGTAACCTTCGGCAATGTTGGTTGGTACGGACACGGCCGCCCGTTGGAGCTGACTTGCGAGGCCATACACCTCACTCCTAGGCAGCTGGCGGGCCAGAGAATAGACCTCGATGACGAGGTCCATTGCAGCCTGCCAAACACGAAGATCGCGATAGTTTCTAAGAGGCTTTTGGCGCTCAAGTCCTTCCGACACCCCACACCCTACACGCCACACCCGCTCTTGCCGCCATCCTTTCCCCTCACGCCACCGCATACTGCAGCGTCACATCCCGGCCAGCGCCCTTTACTACCAGCTTGAACTCATCCGGCTTGAGCAAAGGATCATCTCTCAGCTCGAGCGAAAACCCGTGATTTTTCTCCAGTTTTCTGACAAGATCCTGCTCCTCTTCGAGGATGTAGAGAGCTACATCCGGATGCACCTTCACGACTAGATTTTCCTTTCGCCCATCCACGGCAATGCGCCTGATTGATCGCTCGACTCGTCGCACCGTCGTTTCAGGCGTGAAAACCCGGCCAGTGCCGATACACGTGGGACAAGCCTCCGTCATATTGTGGAGATGGCTCTGGCGAACTCTCTGGCGGGTCATCTCGATAAGGCCAAGATCGCTCACTGCAAAAGCCTTCGTTCGAGCGCGGTCCCGTGACAGCGAGGCGCGAAGCTCCTGCAGGACCTTGTCACGGTTCTGCCTCGTTTCCATGTCGATGAAGTCGCAGACGATTATGCCACCGATGTCGCGAAGCCTGATCTGCCGCGCCACCTCTCGCGCGGCTTCCGTATTGGTCTTCAGAATCGTTTTCTCGGGATCCTTCTTGCCCGTGTAGCGGCCCGAATTCACGTCGATGGATACAAGGGCTTCAGTCTGCTCTATGATGAGGTAGCCGCCGGAAGGAAGGTCGCACCGGCGTTTGAAGATATCACGGATCTCAGGCTCGATCTCAGCCTTGTCGAAGAGTGGGACTCGGTCTTCGTAGAGCTTGACGCGTCCGAGCAGCTCTGGTGCAATGCCCTTGAGGTATTCCGTGATCTCGTTGTACACATGCTTGGAGTCGACAGCGAGCGAATCCACCTTGGTGCTGAAAAGATCACGAATGATGCCGCGCGTCAGACTTGTCTCGCGGTTCACCAGGGATGGTGCTCGCTGGAATTGCGCCTTGCGCTTGATCTTCTTCCATTGAGTAGACAGGGTACTGAGCTCGAGCTTGAACGTATCCTGAGTCACGTCCTCGCCAACGGTCCGGACGATGACGCCACCGGACGCTTTTGGCAGCACACTCTGCACTTGTCCGCGAAGCCGCTGGCGCTCGGCGCGATCTCCGATCTTCCTGCTTACTCCCACGCGCGCGGCGAACGGCATGAACACCAGAAAACGGCCGGCAAGCGAAATCTGTGCGGTCACGCGAGGGCCCTTTGTCGAAATTGGCTCCTTGGAGACCTGTACCAGGATCTCCTGACCGCGCTTTAACTGGTCCTGTATGGGCGGAGCCTTCGCGCGTCGACGCCTCCCACCTGTTTGCTCGTCATCGTCCTCAGCGTCAAGTTCGTCCCCGCCACCGTTATCGTCCACGTCGGATTCATCTTCATCGTCCTTTTCATCCTCGTCGTAAACGAGGTCGGAGGCGTGGAGGAAGGCGCTCTTCTCGGTGCCAATATCCACGAACGCCGCCTGTATGCCCGGGAGCACAGCCTCCACTTTTCCGAGGAAGATGTCCCCGACCATGCGGCGATTCTCAGGCCGCTCCACCATGAGCTCTACAAGCTGGTCATCCTCCAGGATTGCGACACGTGTTTCCCTCTGACCGGCCTCGATAAGAATTTCTCGCTTCATTTTTGCGTGCGCGTGGCCCGTGATGCGGCGACTCGGCGCGAGACGGGCTGTGACGCGAAGTATGGTTTGGTGCGCTCACCCGAACTCCATTGCTCGCATCGCCGCGAGTCATCCGGGAACCATTCGGGACCCGGCTGAAGCTGCCCGCATTCGTCCACGTCCATCCCGCTTCGCGGCCACATGACATCGCCAGACACTCGTAAATGGCGAGCATCGGCATGGCCTGCGCCGAGAAGATCAGGAATGTCGTGCGATGAGCAGCTTGCATGGATGAAGGTGAAGCGGAGGGACTTCAGGCGCCTGATTACGGAAGCGCCAGGTCCCGGGATTGTACTGCGCGTGTGCCGATAGGAGTCGCGCACGGTTGGACACGCGCCAGATAGACAATTCTGGGCGGGAAGATTTCGCTCTTCCCTGTGGTTCCAGTAGTATAGACTGCTGAGACGGATTGCCGCAATCACCGGCACTCATGTTTCTCAGTCGTCCAGTTGTTTCAGCAGATGGCGGGCTATCACAATACGCTGTATCTCGGACGTGCCTTCGCCGATTTCACAGATCTTGGCGTCGCGCATCATTCGCTCCACCGGATACTCCTTGGTGTAGCCGTAGCCGCCGTGAATCTGGACCGCTTTGATTGTCGCTCGCATGCACAGCTCGGAACAGAACAGCTTCGCCATTGCCGCCTCTTTTCCAAACGGCCTCTGATGCTTCGCCAACTGTGCCGCGGAATAAACGAGGTGACGGCCCGCTTCGATTTCGGTTGCCATGTCCGACAGCTGAAACTGCACACCCTGAAAGCTGGCGATCGCCTGCCCGAACTGCTTGCGGCCGGTGGCGTACCTTAGCGCTTCCTCGAACGCTCCTTCCGCGATTCCCAGCGAGAGCGCGGCGATCCCGATACGTCCGGAGTCCAGGGTCTTCATGAAGTTGATGAAACCCATGCCTTCTTCTCCGAGGAGATTCTCCGCGGGTACCTCCACGTCCTCGAAAACAAGCTCACGCGTGTCCGATGAGCGCCAGCCGAGCTTGTCTTCCTTCTTTCCCGCCTTGAATCCTTTCATGGCGGCGAGTGATGGCTCGTGGCCGATGCCGACCTCCCTCGCTCGATCGAGATCGGAGGTCTCCTTGGTGAGAATAAACGAGCTTATTCCCTTGGTGCCCTGCGACGGGTTTGTAACAGCCGTTGCCACGAAGATCTCGCCCACGCCAGCATGCGTGATGAAGATCTTCGAGCCATTGAGCAGATAGTGACCATTCCTGCGAACTGCGGTGGTGCGAGTGCCCGCAGCATCGCTACCGGCCGAAGGCTCGGTGAGGCCGAAGCCGCCCAGGACGCGGCCCGAAGCGAGCAGCGGCACAAAGCGCTTTCGCTGCTCATCGGTGCCGAAGTTGACGATGGGTGAAGTCCCGAGCGTTGTGTGGGCGGATATGGTGATGGCATGCGATGCGTCCACCTTCGCCATTTCGTGAATCGTGACTATATAGCTGATATAGTCGAAACCCGCGCCACCGAGCGATTCGGGCCATGGTATCCCCAGGAGCCCTAACTCGGCCATTTTTCTTACATTCTCCCAGGGAAACTCGGAGTTCGCATCGAGCCGCGCGGCCACCGGCGAGACTTCCTCCCGAGCGAACGTGCGAACCATGTCGCGCACGGCCAGGTTCTGCTCGGTGAAGTATTGGGAGTCGTCCAAGGATTAAGAAAGCGCCGGTGTAGGGTGTAGGGTGTAGGGTGTAGGGTAGGGTGGCGGGGTCGACACCCCACACCCTACACCCTACACCCGCCTTTTCGCCCTCCCCGCGCTCGCTGAACCTTGCCAGATGATTCGTGGAGGCAATTGTCGCATCCGGTGCAAGCGGCACGGGCGGAGGAGTCTCCGAAATATCGAAGAATGAAAGCGCGACGGCAACCAGTCGTGTATGCGTAGCGCTGCATTGTGTCGAGACCGGCGCGATCTTCGCGCTCGTGTCTGGCAAGCATGTCCCAGTCGATCGCGAAGGCAGAAAGCGGTTTCTCTGGATGCGGAACCCGCAAGCCGCCGCCGGACCGGCTCCAGGCAACAAACTGCTGCTTCTGCAGGAGGTCGAGAATCGTTGTAACTCCGGCCGCTCCACCGAAACCGGGTGGAAGGCCCTCCGGGTCGATCAACGCCCCGTCATGGAGGCGGGAACTGGCAGCGCGCCAGAGTGCGCGCAAGAGCTCGAGCTCCGTGAGATCGGCTTCGCCCAGCTCGCGCTTGATTCGCGCCGGTGTTGCCAGTAACCGGACAAATATTCGTGATGCAGTGGGGCTCGCGATGACGACTGCGCCGGCGCGGGCCAGAATTTTCACCGCAGACTCTGCCTCCCGCTCCTTCACCTTGCCTCCCACCAGCGTCGTCAGGCTTGCGGGATCGGCTGCCAGAAGATTGTCTCGTCCACCTGCGTTGCACAGACGGCGATAAATGAGCTCGACCGTTTCGCGGCTCGGGTAGGCACTGGAAATGAAGAACTCGTGCGTGAAGCGGTCGGGGTAAGCGTGAAGGAGAACGCAATCCGACGTGGCTCCATCGCGACCGGCGCGACCCGCTTCCTGATAATACGATTCGATCGTGCCGGGCATGGCGTAGTGAATCACGAGCCGCACATTGCGCTTGTCTATTCCCATACCAAAAGCGTTCGTCGCCACCATGACAGTGGCTCGATCACCCATGAAAATTTCCTGCACGTCGCGCCTCTGTAGATCGTTCAGTCCAGCGTGATAGCTGATCGCCGCTATGCGTGATGCCTGAAGCACTCTGCCAAGCCGGTCCACGTCTCGGCGGGTGGAAGCATATACGACTGCCGGTCCATCGATCTTACGGAGGGCCGCGATCAGGAACCTGTCCTTTTCGGCATTCGTCTTACACGGTGCGACGCGGTATACAAGGTTCTTGCGGTCGAACCCGGTGACAATGGTCGTGGGTCGTCGGAGACCTAACTGCTCAACGATGTCGCGGCGTACCATCGGCGTCGCCGTTGCGGTCAGCGCTATCGTCGCCGGCTCTCCAAGCTCAGCACGCACTCGGCTGAGTCGGAGATAACTTGGACGAAAGTCGTGTCCCCATTCGCTGATACAGTGGGCTTCGTCAACCGCGAGCAGGGATACGCCGATCGAAGCCAGTCGGCCCAGCAAGCGACCGGATTCGAGTCTTTCTGGAGCGGCGTACAGTAACTTTACGGCGCCTCGCTGGGCCGCAGCCAGTCGATGAGAAACCTCTCCCGCCGTGAGCGTTGAGTTGATATAGCTCGCCGGCAGCCCACGGCCGGCCAACGTGTCGACCTGATCTTTCATGAGCGAAATCAGCGGAGACACAACGACCGTGAGACCAGGCAGGAGGAGAGCCGGCACCTGGAAGCAAAGAGATTTTCCCCCGCCCGTGGGCAGCACAACAAGCGTATCGCGCCCCTCAAGCACGCTCTCTACAGCGCGCTCCTGACCTGGGCGGAACTGTGCGTAGCCAAAGTCTCTCTTCAGGAGATCTCGGGCGTGGCGGAGTGTGGGCTTCTCAGGCATCCCCGAATCCTAAGCGCGTGACGACGAACGCCGGCATCTTCCTGTTTCCGGCTTGGCTTCACACGGCGCCACGTCTCAAGCTCTTGGCGGACGCCTCACAAATCGCAGTAACGCTGCCACACCGATGAACGCAATGCCAAGCCACTGCACGCTTCGGTTCCCTAAGCGAGCACCGTAGGCCCACGTAATAACGCCTATCGCCGCAAGCCCCAGCTTGATCCTGGTGATGTCGTTCATGGCGTCCTGTGGTCCGCCTGGCGGGCGATAAAGCGTCGAACACCCTCACGGAATTCTTCCGTGGACCGCGCGGCAACGTTGGCGGCAACGCCGAGTGCGACTCCTTCGCTGAAGCCGCGCGAGTCGAGTGCGTAGAATAGCTTCTTCGTGAGACGCTGGGCGCTTGGCGGCATGCCCGCAACCTTCTCGACCAGCTCGTGCACAGCAGCATCGAACTCGTGGCCGGCGACGACCCGCGACACCAATCCAATCTCCAGAGCTTCCCGTGCTCCGACGGTACGGCCGGTGGACACCAGCTCGAAGGCTCGCTTCTCGCCAGCGCAGCGACGCAGCATGGTCATGACCATGGCAGGTACGAATCCAACGCGGACCTCGGGATACCCGAACTGGGCATCTTCGTGAGCGATGACGATGTCGCATGCCGTGGCAAGACCGGCGCCGCCCGCAAGCGCGCGGCCACGCACTACCGCGATCACGGGCTGGGCGATCGATCGTAATTCGGTGAATACGCCGCCAAGCGCGTGGGCATCGCGCAGGTTTTCGTCCTCGGTGGCGTCCAACATCTCCTCGAGCGCCTGCAGGTCCGCACCCGCACAGAAATCGGGCCCATCAGCCCGAAGCACCACGACGCGGATGCTCGCGTCCGCTCCCAGATCCCGCAGGGCGGATTGAATCTCGTCTGCTGCCACCCTGTCGAGCGCATTCTTCTTTTCCGGACGGGCCAGAGTGATGGTTCCGACCGCTCCGGCGCGCTCCAAGCGAATTCGCTTCATGGTGTCGCCATCCCCGGCAACTCGAATTTGCGCGCGATATCATCAGGAATCTCCAACACCATTCGAAGTAGTGCCGTTGAGAATACCTTTCCCTGTGCATCGGTCTTGAGAGAAAGTGTCCCTCCGCCGCCCAACGCCCCGTGAAGCAGGAAATTGAGCGCGCAGAGATTGGGTAACTCGAAGCGCTCGACGTCACCCTCGATCATATCCTTGAAATGCTCCGCAACCCGCTCGCGGGACAGGAACAGCCGCAGGACCTCGTACCATTCCAGGCGCAGCGCGATGACTCCGACGTTGGCAGTGTCGCCTTTGTCACCGGAGCGTGCGTGCGCGATGTCGAGCAGTCTCACCTTCATGCCTCGCGCACCTCGACGCTGGTTTTCACCACGATCTTGTCGATCAGCGCAGGCCAGTATGCCACGACCTCCTCCACTTTTGGGCGGCCACCGGCGAAACCGGTGACGCTCGGCGGACCGTTCAGAACGAGCGGCGCCAGCTCGCGAGTGAATCGCTCCACTGCCGCCCGATCATCCGAACGCACGCCCACGCGAAGTTGCACTTCGGGCGTGTCACCGTTCGAGCGCGCACCACTTCTGTAGTCGCCAGCCAGAATACCATGAGTCGCGTTCACGCCCAGAAGCTCCGTATTAATCTCGTCGAACTTGAGTCCCAGCCTGTCGAGTCGCTCGCGAAGCACCCGGTCAGCGAGATCGGCCTTCTCGATCGCGTCCGGCCACGAGTAGACGAGCGTTCCAACGGCCTTGAATCCAGCGCGATAGGCTATGGAAACCTTCAGCTTGTCGGTTGCCGGCCGGCCGATGATCCCGAACACCCGCACACGATCCGGCCCTGCGTCCTCGATCCGGATGCTGGTGAAGTCGGCGATAACGTCGGGTGTGATGTACTCGTGCGGGTCCCCCATCTCGTAGACGAGCTGCTCGGCGACGCTGTGCACGTCGATGCGGCCGCCGGTGCCAGGGTGCTTGGTTATCGTGAAGGTGCCGTCCGCAAGCGCCTCGACAATCGGATACCCGATGTTGGCCAGATCGGGTATGGTTCGCCATTCGTAGAGACAGTTGCCGCCCGAGCACTGCGCTCCGCACTCGATAATGTGGCCTGCAATTATTCCGGCTGCGAGCCGGTTCCAGTCGTCACGCGCCCAACCGAACTCGAACAGAAGTGGCGCCATGGTAAGGGCCGTGTCGGTCGAGCGACCGGTGATCACCACATTGGCATTGTCAGCGAGGGATTCCACTATCGGCGAAGCGCCGATGTAAGCGTTCGCTGAGAGTACGCGCTCGCGGACCGAAGACAGCGGTTCGTCCGTCTCCATGTTGGCGAGATTGTGGCCCGAATCTATCAGCTCGTCCAGGCGCGGAAGCAGGTCATCCCCTGACACAATGCCCAGCCTCAGTTTGCCCTGAAATCCAGCCTTCCTTGCCGCGGCGACCAGGGCATCGGCGCAAGCGCGAGGGTTCACACCGCCGGCGTTGGCTACAACCCGAACTCCACGCTCAACTACGGCTGGCAGCACGCTTTCCATTGCACCGATGAAGTCGCGCGCGTATCCCGTTTTGGGGTCGCGCTCCTTCTGTTTCTGGAGAATGGACATCGTGACTTCAGCCAGATAGTCGAGCATCAGGTAGTCGACCGGGCCGCCCTCCACCTGCCGGCGGGGCGCCTCGAGCCAATCGCCCCAAAAGCCCTGTCCTGCCGCGACACGAACAACGCGCGTCACGCCGTTTCTCCGAGGTGCGGCGGCAACACGAACGCGCCCAGATGCGGGCCGCGGTTGTGGCGCGAGGCTCGAAAGGCCATGGCCAGGACATCCCGAGTCTCCTCCGGATAAAGAATCGCATCTATGTAGCCGCGTGCAGCCGCATATCGGGCATCGAGCTGGTGCTCGTAGTCGCCCCGCATCTCATCCATCGATTGAAGGACGTCCTCGGGGGGCTCCGTGCCCGACTTCTTGGCCTCCTCGATGGCCGAGCCGTGCACGGCTTGCACTGCAGCTTCGCCCTCCATCACAGCCATACGGCCAGTTGGCCAACTGAAGATGAAATCGGGATCGAAGCCCTGGCCGGCCATTGCATAGTAGCCGGCGCCCGACGCGTGGTTCACCGTCAGCACAACCTTGGGCACAATTGCGGTGGCCATTGCCTCCACGAAGCGTGCGCCGGCACGGATGATTCCCTCGTGTTCCGCTTCGGGACCGACCATGAATCCGGACACGTCTTGCACGAATAGTATCGGTATGCCCTGGCGGTCACACCGGTCTATGAAATACGCCACTTTTTCAGCGCTCTCGGCGTAAATGATACCACCGAAACGCGGCCTCTCGCCCGGCCGCCCCTTGATCAACCCGCGCTGATTCGCGATGACTCCAACCGGTATGCCCTCGATGTGCGCGTCGCCGCAGATCATCTCGCGTGCGATAGCTTGCTGAAACTCGTCGATCTTTCCTCCATCCACGATCGCGCGAAGCACTTTGTGCATGTCGTACGACATGCGATGGTCGCTTGGGAGCAAGTCATAGAGCTCGTCGGCGGTCTCACCGGCGTCATCGCGAGAGGCCGGGGGTGCAACGACGGATGCTGCCGACGAATCAGTAGCAGGCAGACGCTCCACGAGTGAACGCAGTTTCTCGATGCATGCAGCGTCGTTGGGAGCAGTATAGTGCGCGACGCCGCTGATCTGCGTGTGGGTGCGAGCCCCACCTAATGTCTCCGAATCGATGGTTTGTCCGGTCGCACCCTTTACGAGATTGGGCCCGCCAAGTCCCATGAAGGAGGTTTCTTCCACCATGATGATCACATCCGACAGCGCGGGAAGATACGCCCCGCCGGCGATGCACGGCCCCATGACCGCGGCCAACTGCGGGATGTGAAGGTACCGTCGCATGATGGAGTTGTAATAGAAAATACGGCTCGCACCGTACTGTCCTGGAAAGACGCCACCCTGGTATGGAAGATTCACCCCGGCAGAATCCACGAGGTAGATGATCGGAATGCGGCAGCGCATTGCAATCTCCTGGGCGCGCAGAATCTTACGGATTGTCTCCGGCCACCATGATCCTGCCTTGACCGTGGCATCATTTGCGACGAACACGATTTCTCGCGCGTGGACAATGCCGACTCCGGTAACGACGCCCGCCGCCGGCGCCTGTCCTTCGTACTGATCGTAGGCTACGAGGAGCCCAACCTCCAGAAAGCGCGTACCAGGATCGCACAGCAAGCCGATACGCTCCCGGGCAGTCAGCTTACCCTGGCGATGCTGCCGCTCGATCTTGTCTTTCCCACCACCCTGAATGAGCCGGTCCTGCAGCTCGCGCACGTTGGCGCTGAGCTCCCGAAGCCGCGACGTCACGCGTCCTGCTGCTGGCGAGAGGCGAACCACTCCCGAATGTAAGCGATCAGGTCAGACGTTGCGGTGCCCGGACCGAACAGGCGGCCGACGCCGATTTTCTGCAGCGCCTCCATGTCCTCCTTGGGCAGTATTCCGCCGCCGGTGATGAGGATGTCGTCGCGTCCCTGTTCTGCGAGCAGCTCCAAAACTCTCGGGAACAGAGTCATGTGAGCACCGCTCAGAATGGATAATCCCACGACATCGACGTCCTCCTGGATGGCCGCGCTAGCGATCATCTCGGGCGTTTGATGCAAGCCCGTGTAGATGACCTCCATTCCCGCATCCCGGAGGGCAGCCGCGACGACCTTCGCGCCACGGTCATGACCATCGAGACCGGGCTTCGCGACCAATACGCGAATAGGCCGCGCGACGGATGATGAAGTTGTCAAGCTGAACGTCTCGTGGTTTCCGTGGCTACTATCTTATCGCGGCTTCTGCGAAACAGGCAACATCAGAAGAAGACCGGCTCGCGATATGCCCCGAACACATCCTCCATCGCTGCCCGAATTTCAAACAGAGTGCAATAGCTGCGCGCCGCATCCAGGATATGCGGAACCAGATTTTCACTCGTACGGGCGGCCTCGCGCAGCGCGGACAGACGCCTCACACAGAGGTCCTCATCGCGAGTCGAGCGCAGCCTGGATAGTCTTTCACGCTGATCGCGCTCGGTGTTCTCGCCGATCTTGAGCAACGGTATTGTAAGCTCCGGCTCCTGCGTAATGAACTCATTCACGCCGACAATGACTCTTCGGTGTTGCTCTATCTCCCATTGCTGGCGAGTCGCCGATTCTGCGATCTTGCGCTGGAACCATCCCGTTTCCAGGGCGCGGACCACCCCGCCCGCGCGGTCGATGTCCTCGAATATCGCCTCTGCGTCGCGCTCCATGCGGTCCGTAAGCGCCTCGACGTAATAGGAGCCGCCGAGCGGGTCTGCGACGTTGGCCACACCCGTCTCGTAGGCGAGTACCTGCTGCGTTCTCAACGCAACCTGCACGGATTCCTCTGTCGGCAGGGCGAGCGTTTCGTCCATCGAGTTGGTGTGGAGGGATTGAGTGCTGCCCAGCGTCGCTGCCATGGCCTGGTACGCCACCCGAACGATGTTGTTCATGGGTTGCTGCGCCGTCAGAGTGACTCCTGCGGTCTGGGAGTGGAAGCGCATCATCCACGAACGTGGATCTTTCGCACCGTAGCGCTTCTTCATGTGTCGCGCCCAGATCCGGCGGGCAGCGCGAAGCTTTGCTATCTCCTCGAAGAAATCGTTGTGGATATCCCAGAAGAAGGACAGCCGCTTCGCAAACGAATCAACATCCAATCCTCGTGCTACTCCGCGCTCCACGTACGTAAAGCCATCCGCGAGAGTAAAGGCAAGCTCCTGAGTGGCGGTTGCTCCCGCTTCCCGGATGTGGTAGCCGGAGATCGAAATCGTGTTCCACTGCGGTGCGTGGACGGCTGACCATTCGAATGCATCGACGATCAGGCGAAGCGCGGGCTCGATAGGATATACCCAGGCGTGCTGCGCCATGTACTCCTTCAGAATGTCGTTCTGGATCGTACCGCGGAGAGCCGTCGCTTTCACGCCCTGCCGCTCGGCGGCAGCAATGTAGAAGCAGTAGAGAATGACCGCGGGACCATTGATCGTCATCGAAGTCGATACCTGATCCAGCGGAATGCCGTCGAAGAGAGTCTCCATGTCGGCAAGACTGGAGATGGCCACACCGCACTTCCCTACCTCTCCCTCCGATCGCGGGTGATCCGAGTCGTAACCCATGAGAGTCGGAAAATCGAACGCCACTGACAAACCGGTTGTGCCATGAGCCAGAAGAAACTTGTACCGTTCGTTGGTCTCCTTTGCGCTGCCGAATCCGGCGAACTGCCGCTTGGTCCAGAGCTTTCCGCGATATCCGGTAGGGTGGATGCCGCGCGTGAAGGGAAAGGAGCCGGGTGTGCCAAGGCTCAGTGGATCGGTGTCGCCCTGATCGAGTGACGTATAGAGGGGTTCGACTTCGCCTGACGAGTTCGTGAAAGCGATGTCGCGAACTTCTGATGCGGCGAAGCGCCTGCGCCATTCCGCGACTTCAGCACGGAGCTCCTCGAGTTCGGTTGTTCTCTCCTGAACTGACATTGGGTCAATGGGTAGGGGTGATCGTGCTCTGCGCCAGCAATTCCCCACTACGCTTCAACAAATCCTCAGCGACGGCGAAAGGATTGCGAACACCGGACTCGATGTCCGGCAGGCGATCCTCCAGCCATGCATTTGTATCCGGATTGTTCCATAATTTCTGGCGGATCTGTCGTTCCGCAGCCTCTACAACTCGCTCCCTGAGGCGATTGCGCCGCCGTTCACGGAGCGCTCCGCTTCTCTCAAGGTAATCGAAATGCCTGTCAAGCGATTCTGTCACGGCGGCGATTCCCTCGTGTCGTGCGGCAACCGTGGCCAGGACCGGGGGCGTCCACTCATCCGCCTTCGAGACCGTCGCCGTGGCGCTCGCCGATGGTGGCGAGTTAACCGAACCAAGGCTCACACCGTGGTGAGCTGGAATATTGCGGAACACCCTGCCCATTCGAAGGCCCAGCATGAGCTCGACTTCCTGCCTGAGACGATCCGCTCCCGGCCTGTCGGCCTTGTTGATGGCAAACACGTCGGCTATTTCCATCACGCCAGCCTTCATGGTCTGGATGGAATCACCCGATTCTGGCACCAGAACCACCAGCACACTGTCCGCGGTCCGGGCAATATCCAGCTCGCTCTGTCCGACTCCCACAGTCTCGATCAGGATCCGCTCGAAGCCATAGGCATCCAGCACATCGGCCACGTCACGTGTGGCTGACGCTAGTCCGCCCAGGGATCCGCGCGTTGCCATGGATCGAATGAAGATTCCGGGGTCAAGCGCCACGGACTCCATGCGCACTCGGTCCCCAAGCAGCGCCCCGCCAGTGAATGTCGACGTGGGATCCACGGCGATGATGCCGACGCGAAAACCGGCAGAGCGATACAGCGTCGCCATGCACGTGGTCAGCGTGCTTTTGCCTGCGCCCGGCGGCCCGGTAATGCCTATACGCCGCGCCTGGCCGACGCGCGTGTGCAATGAGGCGAGGAGGTCCTCGAAGCCCGCTCGTCGGTTCTCGACTATGCTCACCACTCTCGCAAGCGCCGCCGGTTTGGCGGCCGCAAAGTCCGTGAGCACTCTGTCGTAAGCGACTGGCGCCCTCACCACGACCCGGAACTCCCGCCGCCGGACATGACAGTCATGTTTGCCGGAGTCGCTTCAGCAATCGCTCCTGCCGCCGCCACATCGGCGAGCGTGTACGCCCGTCGCCCTGCGGATGGTCATATCCCAGAACATGGAGCGTTCCGTGAATCACGAGACGTCGAATCTCCTCGCTGGGTGCAACACCGTGCTCGGCGGCATTTTTCCGCGCCACGGCCGGCGCGATGTATATGTCGCCTATCACGCGAGTACCGCGGGCGCGACGATGCGCCAGCGGAGCTGCCAACGAGGAGAAGGAGAACGCAAGAACGTCCGTGGTGCCTCTGTTTCCCAGGTGGCGAGAGTTGAGCGCGGCTATCGTTCGATCGCTCACAAACGCGATCGAGATCAGGGCATCGTGCACTTTCTCCGCGCGAAGAACGTCCGCTGCCAGACGTGCCACTCGATTCTTGGATAACGGGAGCCTACTGGTCCGCACCGATACATCCACCGTTCGCTTCACGTGGCTGCGAACTCGGAGGTTATGCCGCCCCCCGTTGGAGGGTAATCGATACGACTATGCGACATCCCCACCAGGACGCGAGAAAACTGTTCCTTTACGATATCCAGCTGCCTGAGAGTGAGCGGGGCCTCGCGAAGTTGCCCTGCATCCACGCGCGCCTGGACGATGTGGTCGACCACATCTTTTATCATTTTCGGGGTAGGATCCCTGAGGACGCGTACTGCGGCTTCCACGCCGTCAGCCAGCATGCAGACAGCCGTCTCCGCCGTCTGGGGGACGGGGCCCGGGTAGGCATATATATCGGAATTTGGCACTCTCTCACCACCGTTCTTCGCGCGTTCCAGAAAGTACGTTATGTTGCCCGTTCCGTGATGCTCGGTAATGAAGCTCCGCAACACCGGCGGCAGCCGGTGGGTGCGGGCCAGTTCGAGACCACCACTCACATGATCACGAATGATGGCTGCACTGGCTTGCGGCTCGAGAGAGTCGTGCGGATTGCGGGCGCCTGTGCGAGGCAGATTCTCAACGAAATAGTTCGGTCGTCTGAGCTTCCCGATGTCGTGATAGTACGTGCCGACGCGCGCTAGCAGGCCGTTCGCGCCGATTGCGTTGCAGGCAGCCTCGGCGAGATTCGCCATTGCGATCGTGTGCGCGTACGTCCCAGGCGCCTCCAGGCTGAGTCTCCGAAGCAGTGGCCGGTTGAGATCGGAGTACTCGATCAATGTCAGGTCCGTAGTGATGTGCGTGAAGCGCTCGGCGAGCGGAAGGATGAACATCGCCAGTGCCACCGACACCAGCGCATTCACGATTCCCCAGAGTGCGCTTCCGCCTATCTGTCTCGCGCCCCATCCAAGAGTGAGCCCTATGGCGATGGCTGCGAAAAGGTATGCCATCGCTATGGTGAGGATGGAGTAATACGCCTGATCCCGCCGGCGTATCACGCGCACGCTCAGCGCGGCCGCGGATCCACCGATCAGATTCATGAACAGAGCGTTCGTACCGCGGAAGACGCTCTGCCCGCCCACGAGAACAGCCAGGATCATCGCCGCGATCATGCTGATCCGGGGATCGAACAGAATGCTCAGTACGATCGCCGCGAGCGCCACCGGCACGAGCTCCGGGTGCACCGTTTGAGTTCTGGTCGCCAGCGCCGCAGCCGCTATGACAATCGTGAACACGACCGCGAACAACGCCAGCGACCGGAACGAATTGTAGAGCTGGGGCCTGAAGATCACGATCGCCATGCCGAAAATGGCTAGCACCAAGGCATTGTATACGACAGCACCGAGCACGCGGCCCAGCGCCTGCTGCCCTTCGGTTCGCGACTGTGATTCGTTGTGCAGCGCGCGGAGTTTGTCATACTCGGCCTTGCCAACGACCTCATGCTGCCCCACGATCTTCTCGCCCGCGCGAACAAGGTACTTTGTGGTATCCACCGCGTTTCTTAGCTCTTGGCGCCGTCGCTCCGTAGCAGTCCTCTCGAGCACGATTGTGGGCCGGAAGAAGCCGCTCAGGAGCTTGATGAAAATCGCATCACCCAGAGACGAGTTGGGATCCGGATGCATGCGGCGAGCCCGGGCCAGCATCATGCCGAAAGTGGTTACGGTGTCCGCGAGCGCGCCTTTTTCATCCTGGCCGCGCTGGATAATGATCTCGCCGCGATATTCATCCATGGCACCGCTGGCTGCGACGCCGGAAGCCAGCCAACGTCCGAAAACTCGCTCCACGCCGGCCTGCATCGCCCGGCGGCGCCCGGCGAAGGAGAGGTACTCCGCCTCGGCTGGGGTCAGCTTTATGGAAAACGCTTCTGCTGCGCGCTGAACGGCGGCTACCGCGACGCGCTTGTCGCTGGGCTCACCCACCGCCACGGCCATCGAATCCATGAAGAGCGCCAGGCCGTCGCGCGCGGAATCGACGGCAGCGGGAACAAAAAGGAAAATCGGCTTGGCCGATCGCGCCAACTCGTTCCGCTCTGAACCCAGTTCTGACTCGGTCTTACGCACCGCGAAACCGAACGGAGCGATGACATTCTCGGTCGCGACTGAGCCTATCTCGAAAATCGGCGACTCCACTGCGGGCGACGCCGGAAAAAGCGCGTAGGTCACCATCGCCAGCGCCAGAAGCAGAGCGATGCGCGGTCCGTGATAGGCGACTCGCGCTCGTGTCCCCGTCCTGCTGTCAGGCGGTACTGACACACCCGGCCCGGTGCCCCTGGGCGCCGGCAGAGGCGTCTGTGAGGGGGCGGGCTCGTTCACGAAATCATTCGACTCCAGAATCACGTCCGTATGCCTTGATGATGTCCCTCACCAGCCGGTGCCGGATCACGTCAGCTTCGGTCAGATAGTGAAAAGCAATGCCGTCGATTCCGGTGAGAATGCGCTCGATCTGCAACAAGCCGGACTGCTCACGCGCTGGTAGATCGATCTGCGTTTTGTCCCCGGTAATGACAGCCTTGGAGTTAACACCAAGTCGCGTGAGGAACATCTTCATCTGCGCGTTCGTGGCGTTCTGAGCTTCATCCAGAATCACGAAGGAATCAGCCAGAGTCCGGCCGCGCATGTACGCCAGCGGAGCGATCTCCAGCGTGCGAGTCTCCAGAGCCTTCTGAACGCGCTCGGGAGGCATCATGTCATCCAGAGCGTCGTACAGCGGGCGAAGATAGGGATCCACCTTCGCCTGCATGTCCCCGGGAAGGAAGCCCAGGTTCTCACCAGCTTCCACTGCCGGTCTCGCCAGTACGATTCGGCGCACGCGCTTCTTCGCGAGCGCATCCACCGCCGCAGCCACGGCTAGATAAGTCTTGCCGGTGCCGGCCGCTCCAATCCCGACGACGATGTCGTTCTCCGCCATGAGCTGGAGATAGCGCGCCTGACCCGGTGTCTTTGGCTGTATGATGCGGCGCGTTCCTGGCAAGGCAATCCGAGCTTCGGCAATCGCCCCCCCCCCCCCCAGACCTGCTGCGGCCACCGTGCCGTTCGACGCCGCGCCATCCTCGCTCAAGCGTAAGACATCGTCGGGGGCCAAAGGCATCTGCTGCCGTGCCGTGTCGATCATGCGCTGCGCGACGACAATGGCTCGCGCCACCGGGTCGCCCGTACCGGTAATCGTCAAAGTGTCGCCGCGGAGGGAAACCTTCACCATGCAAGCGCGGGCGAGCTCAATGAGATTGGCATCGTTGACCCCTGCCAGGGTCAGAAGGTCAGCGCCCTCCGTGGAAAGCTTCTGAGTAACTGACTCGTCCTGCACGGTTGCTAGTCTCGTACGCTCAGATGTAGGTCCTCCAGGTCGGCTGCCTGAACCGGTGACGGTGCGCCCTCGAAAAGGGCTCTCGCGGCCGTAGTCTTGGGGAAGGCAATGACATCTCTCAGAGATTGCGCACCCGATAGTAGCATCGCGATGCGGTCGAACCCGAACGCGATACCTCCATGAGGCGGCGCGCCTGAGCGCAAACCTTCCATGAGGAAGCCGAACCGGCTGCGTGCCGCTTCCTCGTCGATACCCAGGAGCGAAAAGACACGGCTCTGCAGTGCGGGATTGCTTATCCGAATGCTGCCGCCACCCAGCTCGGTGCCGTTCAGAATCACATCGTATGCGAGCGCGCGTACGCTTTCGGGAGCCGCGTCCATGCGCTCGACGTCATCCGGATGCGGCGACGTGAAAGGATGATGAACCGCGGCCAGAGCGCCGTTGGCGGCATCGCGTTGAAAGAGAGGGAAATCGGTTACCCACAAGAAACGCCGTGAATCATCCGGAATCAGACCCAGACGTCTGGCCACTTCCTGGCGAACCCGATCCAGAGCCACGCTCGACGTGTCGTCATTCCCGGCAACGAGAAGGACGAGATCTCCTTCGGTGAGCCCAAGTGCGGTGATAGCGCCGCCTGACAGAAACTTGGCGGCCGGTCCTTCCATCGAGCCGTTCACGAGCTTGAGGCGCAGCAGTCCTGCAGCCCCGCCGCCCTTCGCAATCACCTCGATTTCATCCATTTGCTTGCGTGACAGCACAGCTCCGCCAGGAACCCGAATCCCTCGCACCCGTCCGCCAGCATCCAGAGCGGCTCGTGCAATTGCGAGCTCGGTGTTGCGGAACACTTCGCTGGCATCCTGAATCTCGAGGCCGTACCTGAGGTCCGGCCGGTCACTCCCGTAGCGCTCCATCGCGTCGGAGTAGGTCATGCGGGGGAAAGGAGTGGAAATCTCCACCCCACCTGTTCTCCAGAGCGTCTGCAGCAGCTTCTCGGTGAAAGCAAAGATGTCTTCGGGTGCGACGAAAGAAGCTTCCACATCGATCTGCGTAAATTCCGGCTGTCGATCCGCGCGCAAATCTTCGTCGCGAAAGCAGCGCGCTATCTGAAAATACCGGTCGAACCCCGCGACCATGAGCAACTGCTTATAGAGCTGGGGAGACTGCGGCAGGGCATAGAACTCACCCGCATGAATGCGGCTCGGCACCAGGTAGTCGCGCGCACCTTCAGGCGTGGGCTTCGTGAGTATCGGCGTTTCCACCTCCAGGAATCCGAGGTCGCTGAAGTAGCGCCGCGTGGCCTGCAACAGATGATGGCGCAGTACCAGGTTCTGCTGCAGCTCTGCACGCCGGAGGTCGAGCACTCGATGGCGCAACCGCAACTCCTCGGCCGCTACGAGTTCACCCTTACCACGTGCGACTGGAATGGCCGGTGTGACAGCGGGGCCGACGATGGTCAGCGCCGTAGGTCGAACCTCCACGTCTCCGGTTAGGAGCTCCGGGTTCCTCTGCTCGGTCGGCCGAGCAACAACCTCGCCTTCCACAACGACCACGGTTTCTGCGCCGAGGCCGGCGGCATGGTCCACCAGAGCTTTTTCCGTGATGGCTGGATTGAACGACACCTGTACGATCCCTGCGCGGTCTCGAAGATCGAGGAACACTATTCCGCCGAGGTTACGGCGACGGTGCACCCATCCGCCTATGCGCACCGTTTGACCGCGATCACCCTCCCTGAGATCCCCGCACAAATGCGTGCGCTGGGATGTGCGCATGAACGAGCCAGACGTCATGGATATTTGGCGCGCCTGCGCATCGCGGCGGCGAGGGTGCCCACGGCTCCACCGCAAACGTCAGCAACGACGTCCCACGCCTCGGGGAATCGGCCAGGGACGAACCGTTGATGCCACTCGTCGAGCGCCCCGAAGGCGGCGACCGCGACGAAGGTAAGCAGCACGGCTCGAGCCCCACTGCTCTCGGGCAACAGTGCTCGAAAGCTGAGCCATCCCAGTATGGCAAACAGGCCAGCGTGAGCAAGCTTGTCCGCGCCTGGGAAGCCACTGGACACCGCAAAGGCAGGAGCAGGAACGGAGGAAAGAGTCAGAATGAGCGCGGCCCACCCGGCTGGTGGCAGCCATCGTAATCGTCTCAACTCGCCTCCGACTTCTGAACCACCTGCAGAAATGCCTCCGGAGATCCGGCGGAAAGAAGATCCGCCCGGAGACGATCCCGCCGCAACAGACGCGAGATTCTGCTCAGCGCTCTTACGTGCGCGCCGGATGCGCTCTCCGGCCCGACCAGGAGGAAGAAAAGCTGCACCGGGCGCCCATCGAGGGCGTCGAAGTCTATGGGCTGGGTTGCCACGCCTGCCGCCAGGAGGAGCGTGTCCACGTACGGAGTTCTGCCATGAGGTATCGCTACGCCGTCTCCCACGCCCGTGCTAAGAACCAGCTCGCGCTCGCTTATCGCTTCGAGCATTGCACTTACCTGGCCCGGCGTCCGCCCATCAGCAACAAGCTCCAGAAGTTCGCGTAGTACCTCCGGCTTGGTGCGGCTTGTCAGAGGGACCTTGACACGACTGGCACTGAGCAACTCAGAAAGGAGCAAGCACGTACCTGGAGTGGAAGGATGCTAAACTTACCTGACTGCCAGTCTCACGGAAAGGAGCCTCCTTGACCGAACGGCGTCAGAAACGTAACCTCATCTTTATGCGCTGCTTGATGTTATGGGCGCTGGCAGCCGCAGTCGTTCAATCGCGGCTACCGGCCCAACGGGTGCCGGCACGCGACCTCTTGAAGTTACCGGTTGGGAGCATGGATCGGGCCGCTGCCCTCGGCAACAGCATCGGAGATGGCATTGGCAATCCCGCGGCAATCCTGCTCGACAACGACATCCGTGCTCGAGTCGGTGCGATTGCACTCCGAACGCCTTCCGAGCAGGGGGTGTCAGCGCAGGTCCTGGCGTTTTCCCTTGCTCTTCCTGGCAACGTTTCGGGCAGTCTGTCGGCCATGCGAGCTAGCGTGGCCGATATATTTCGCACCGAGACGGATCCGCAGACCACTGGCCAAGAGATAGACTACGGCACTACGGTATATTCAGCCGCAATAGCTCGCCGCCAGAACAGCTATTTCACCCCAGGGTTGGCCGTACGATACCGCACCGGCGAGTTGGACGGGGAGAGCAGGGGTGCGTTTGGGCTCGATGCTGGCATCGTCATCGATCTCGCGGCGTTCAGAAGCTCCAAAATCGGAGTCTCCTCGTTTCTGTGGCGTCCGGCAAAGGGCGCGGGCGAGGGAGAGGATGAAGCTACCACACTTCATGCTGCCGGAGACTTCCGGGCGTTCGGTTCCAGTCCCGTGCGTGAGGCCAGAGCAGGATATGGGCTTTCGCTCACCGAGGGCGACGAACGGCAGGATCAAGTCTTCGCTTCAGGCCGGTACGACCTGTGGGAGGGACGGGCCGGACTGGTGAGAACGGAGGCATTCGGATCTGCTTCGTGGCGTGCGCGTTTGGCGGTTTTGGTCTACTACCATGCCTACACGGTGGGTGTCGCGCGCGAACAGAACACGGACGACTTGGACGCGATGTATCAATTCACGCTCAGCACAGTTATTCGATGACGCATCCCAATATCCTCAACCTCGAACCCTCCGCGGCTGAGAAGGTGATGCGGGAGTTCGCGGTCGCAAGCGGTGAACCTGCCTACCGCGGGCGGCAGATCGCGTCACGACTGTGGGCGAATCCCGCCGCCGGCTTCGCGGCCATGACCGATCTTCCGCTAGCCTTTCGCGAGCTGCTTGCACGCGAGTTCTCATTGCCGCGCCTGGAAATCGAATCGCAGCACACGTCCTCGGACGGCACGCAGAAGTTTCTCTTTCGACTGCCCGACGGCGAAGCCATCGAAACCGTTGCCATTCCGGAGGCATCGCGGGTCACGCTGTGCATCTCTTCTCAGGCTGGATGCGCGCTCCAGTGCTCCTTCTGCGCTACCGGACGAATGGGCTTTGTTCGCAATCTGGAGGTTTGGGAAATCGCGGCTCAGGTCAGGGAGATGTCGCTTCTACCAGTTCCACTCAAGGTGACGAACGTGGTATTCATGGGGATGGGCGAGCCCATGATGAACTGGAAAGCCGTGGAGATCGCACTCACCATCCTGAACGATGAGGCGGGCTGCGGAATTGGCGCACGGCATATCACGATATCGACCGTGGGAGTGCTGCCCGGTATCGTGGCCCTGGCTTCCCGTCCGGAGCAGTTCCGGCTGGCTATTTCCATCCACGCTCCCAGTGACGATCTGCGAAGGCAGCTGATGCCGATCAACATAAAGTATCCGCTAGCGGATGTCATTCAGGCGGCGAAGGCTTTCGATCGGCGAGTCACATTCGAGTACGTGATGTTGGGTGGGACGAACGACGGCGAGGAACACGCCGCGCAACTTGCCCGACTTGCAAGGGAATGCCGTGCTTTCGTCAATCTGATTCCGCTGCACCCGGGAGGTGGCTCGGGAATGACTCCGTCCAGTCCGGAGCGCATCGCGAAATTCGCCCGGGAGTTGAGGAGGCATGGTGTCGAAGCGGCGATCAGGCGGAGTCGCGGGACCGACATTTCGGCCGCGTGCGGCCAGTTACGGGTAGAACGGGTCGGAAGGCGGGCGCCAACCCGAGCCGACAAGGACGGTCACATCCAGGTAGCGGGTTGAATCGATTTGCGACTGTGTCGCGGCTCCTCCCATGGCTTTCGCGACAGCACTTGCCCACTCCGGATGGCCTGATCTATCGATAACGAGGGTATTCTCTCGCTGTTCCGTGACAGTTGCGGTCTCCACGACATCGAAGCCGCGATCACGCAGATGCATGGTTGCGTGTCGTGCCAGACCCCTGATACGCGATGCGTTGAGGACTTCGACCTTGACGCGAACCCCGGCTGGCGCCCTGGCGTCGGCCGCGACGCCGCCCAGTCTTCCCACTGAGCCCGCCACACCGCCGCGCACTAACACCCAGTAGAGAATTGCGGCACAAACGAGTGCGGCGAGGGATGCCAGAACGACGACGCGCCTCAACGGAGACTGTTCCACAAATCCACTGTCTCGGGAAACAAGGCTTTCCCTTCCCGGAGCGACCACTCCAGACGTTGCTTCACCACCTGCCGGAATACATCGTCGAATCGGGATGGGACGATGGATGCGAGAAGCTCGCGCTCCATTGCAGAAAAGGATCGCCCCGGCTCCAGATAGTCTGCCATGTAGAGTGCTCGCCCCGTGCGAGCCCACTGGCTCCAGCCGACGGTGTGCCAGCGAACCGCCTCGAGAACGTGCACGCGCTTCTCGCCGTTCTGCGCCAGACGGAGCGCAGCGGCCGGTCCGTGTAGCAACGATGCGGCTAGGCCGGAGTCGGGAATCAGCGCTCGAAGCTCCGGCTCTGGCGCATCTCGCAGAACATCATGCCATCGGGCCGCATCCCGCCACGCTGAAGCCTCAGCCGCATCGAGCGCCAATTCATCGCACCAGCGTCCAATCAGGTGGACAACGCGTGCGATGTGTTCGCGGCGGTTCTCACTGACCCGCGCCCATTCAGGCAGCTCAATCGAATCCGCGTCTGACATAAGGCTCTATCACAGCGTGATTCCGGATCATGGTTCGCGTCACATAGTTCCAGCCCTTGAGCTCCACACCCCGGCCGATCGTCGCTTCGACTATGCGGCAGTATGGCCCGATCACACACTCACTTCCGATCTCGCTTCTGCCCTCAATGACGGCTCCGGGATAGATCACTGTGTCCGGACCGATCCGGACGTCGGCATCTATCCAGGTGCTGCTTGGCAGAACAAAACTGACGCCGCGCGCTTCGTGCGCCCGCACCAGCCGATCCCGGATTGCCATCGCCGCTTCCGCCATCGTGTGACGATCCACAATGCGAACAAGCTCATCCGCGGAAGTCGCCGCAACGCGGAATGATCCCTCCGGATGTCGCGGGTCCTCGGCCGAAGCCAGCGCGGGCCCTTCGCCGCATACGGCGAGCGACACATTTTCCATTCGTGGGTCGACCAGCGTGGCAATTCCATCCTCGCCCGCGCGCAACAGTCTGGCGATTGTCGCCGCGGTTACGAGTACTGCTGTTCCTTCGATCAGGACCTTTTCGCCATGTGGCGTGACGGCAGCTCTGAGCGCGCGCAAGACAGAATCGCCGTCGCCGCTAACTTCCTCAAGCCTCACCGGGATCCCGTTTTCTTCCTCAGGAAGCGCCAACGGCGGCGCCTTGAACCCATGCAGCACTCGAACTGAATCAGGCTGAGGGGACACCTCTGAGAGCGCGCGAACGACATGTCGCACCATGGGCCAGCCTGCAAGTGGATGCAGGTAGACGCTGACGCGTGACCGGAAGGAATCGCCGGAGTCCAGCGCCGCCACGATGCCGGTCCAGCTCACACGGATCCCAGCACTATGTTATCGATGAGACGTGTGCCGCCAACACGTGCCGCGACGATCGCCAGATCACCGTGGGTGGCGCGCTCGACCGACTCCATACGCCGGCCGTCCACCACCGCCAGGTAGTCCAGCCGGACTGCGGGAACCGACGCGATGATCTGAAGGCCCACTGACTCGAGGGCTCGACCGGCACTGACTCCACGGCGGAATGCGCTGTTCAGCGCGCGTAATGCCCTGACAAGAACCAGTGCCTGCTGCCTCTCTTCCGGCACCAGGTATGCGTTGCGACTCGATAGCGCCAGCCCGTCTGCCTCGCGAACCGTCGGCACCACGACCACGTTCACCGGGAAATCGAGGTCGCGGACCATCTCCTTGACGAGCGTCACCTGCTGAATGTCCTTCTGACCGAACACAGCAACCTGAGGCTGTACGATGTTGAACAGCTTCGCAACAACCGTGAGAACCCCTGTAAAGTGTCCAGGCCTCACCGCTCCCTCCCAGCGGTGCGCCAGAGGTCCGGGCGCGATCGTTATTACACGCTCACGCGCGTACATCTCTTCAGAAGAAGGCACGAACAGGATCTCCGCTCCCCGACCCTTGGCCAGCTCCGCATCGCGTTCCACGTTGCGCGGGTAACGACCGAAATCCTCTCGCGGACCAAACTGCAGAGGATTCACGAAGATGCTCAGCACCGAGACGGCAGCGTGCCGTAGAGCCTGGTCCACCAGTTGGAGATGCCCCTCGTGGAGCGCACCCATCGTGGGAACAAGGGCGATAGGCACGCCGCGCCTTCTCCGTTCGTCGAGCGCCGTGCGGAGCTGGCTAATCGACCCGATGACCTGCATCCGCGTGCTAAAAGCTATGCGAGTCATCCGGGTAGCGCCCTTGCTGTACGTCGGCGCAAAATCGCCCAATCGCGTCGCGCACGTCCGAAGCGAGGGAGGCGTAGCGTTTGAGGAATTTCGGCGAGAACGTATCGTTGAGACCGAGCAGATCGTAGAGGACAAGCACCTGGCCGTCGCACTCCCGGCCGGCACCGATGCCAATGGTGGGAATGGAAAGAGCCGCCGTGACGCTGGCCGCGATGGCGGCCGGTACCAGCTCCAGAACGACGGCGAATGCCCCAGCTTCCTGGAGACGCAGCGCCTCGGAGATCATGCGCTCCTCGCCCTGGGCTTCCCGGCCCTGAACCCGAAAACCTCCCAGTGCATGAACTGATTGTGGGGTGAAGCCTATGTGTCCCATGACAGGTATCCCCGCCGCGACCACGGCGCTCACGGCTCGGCAGATCTCTACGCTGGCACCCTCGAGCTTGACGGCTTGTGCCTCGGTCCTCTGCATCACACGTCCGCAGTTCACGAGTGCCTGCTCCGGACTCACATGATATGTGAGGAATGGCATGTCCACGATCAGCATCGCGCGCTTGACACCCCTGCGAACCGCCGCGCCGTGGTAGATCATCTGACCGAGCGTCACCGGAACGGTTGATGCAAATCCAGCCACGACGTTGCCGACCGAGTCGCCCACCAGCACGGCGTCCACTCCAGCCTCGTCGACGAGCCGACCGAAGAGAGCATCGTACGCCGTGACCAGCACCAGCGCTTCCGCGCCGTTCGCGCGCTTTCGCTTCGCGAAGTCGCGTACTGTAACCGGCCGCGCTGGCGCCGCCACCGTCGCGCGCTCACCATCCGCTCCCGCGTCGCCCCTGCTACTCATCGTGCGATATCCCCCCTCGTTCTCGTTTCAGTGCCTTCAGCTGTCGGCGCCAGAAGCCGCGGTTCTCCAGCTCTGGATGAGGAATCACGAGCTCGGGATAATCCGCTTTCTGGTGCTCCAGGCAGACGATGTCGAGATCGAGAGTCCTGGGTCCCCAGCGAACCGTTCGTATCCTCCCAGCGCTCTCCTCGATGCGCTGCAACGCTCCGAGCAACTCGCGCGGGGATAGCGTCGTCTCCAAGGCAACCATCTGATTCAGATAGGCGCCCTGTGGGATGCCGCCGATTGGTTGAGTTTCTTCCACCGTTGACGCAGCCAGGATGCGACTTCCCGGTAGGGCGTCCAGCGCGAGTAACGCCCTGGACAGATGCGCCGCGCGATCGCCGAGATTTGAACCGAGCGCGATGTACGCCACATCACGCATTGACACGGTGAGAACGTACGGGCATAGTGCGCCGGTGTCAAACCACCGAAGACGATGGACAGTCTGACGATTCATTATATCGCGCGCGAGTTGGACAAGGCGTGGCGTGGACGGCGCGTGGACGGGATCGTTTTTGAACGCGCCCAGAGGACGGTGAACGTCTTCGTAGACGGTGTCCGTCCAGTCATGTTCAAGCTGGGCGCGCCTCCCATTTTCGCGCCTTCTTCCGCGAAAGCAGCCGCCGATGATTCATCTCGGGGAGCAGTCATAAGTGAGGTAACTGCTCCTGTTGACGACCGGAGACTCGAGGTTGCCATCGAGCGGCGGGGAAAGTTTCGCGGATCCTCGCGCAAGTTGACCACGCTGGGAATCAGCCTTGTGCCGCGCGCATTCGGCGCTCTACTGCGCGATGCAGGCGGCCATAAACTGGCGGCCATAGGCACCGCGCTGCCGTCGCCGGTTATTCCCCGGCCGGTTCTGGACGAAATGGCTCTGAACCGGGCGGCGAGCGCGGCCGACATGGACTCGCTGCTTCACGGCCGCTGGATCAGCAGACCAATCGCACTCTGGCTGGTGAGCAATCCTGACACCGCGGTCGAGCGATACCGAATGCTGTGCGAGCTCGGGCCACCACGTCCCTCACGTTGCGGCAACGATCTGGTTCCGTTCCCGTGGTGCGATGGCGCACAGCCCGTCGATTCACTGATAGGAAGCGCGGCGGCTGTAGCGCCGGAAACAATCCCGGAACCTGCCGGCCGCAGCAAGCGAGCGCTGGATCGAATGAAGCTGGAACTACACCGCGCAGCTGAAGCACCCTCGAGGAGGCAAGCAGCGGACATCTTGTTGGGGCTGGGAGACGTTCCGGTGCCTGAATCGGTGCGACTGGAAAATGGAACAGTGGTTCACATTGTGAACCGGCACGGCTCTGAGACCGCCAGAGAGGCCGCCGCGCGTCTGTACGCTGAGGCCAGATCCATGGAGCGTGCGCTGGCCACCCTACCTGGCAAGATTGCGAAGGCCGAGCTTCAACCGGAACCGGCGCAACCCCTCAAACCAAGGCGTGGCCCAACCGCGGAGAGACGCGATCCTGCTCCGGCTTTCCGGACGTACATGTCGAGCGGCGGGATTCTCATACGGGTCGGACGCGGGGCCGCGTCCAACGACTCACTGACCTTCCACGAGTCGTCGCCCGAAGATGTCTGGTTACACGCACGGGGAGCTTCGGGTGCGCACGTCGTGCTTGGGTGGCAGCATCCAGACACACCTCCTAAACGGGACCTCGAGGAGGCAGGTATTCTTGCTGCACTGCACAGCAAGGCGCGTGGTTCCGCGGTGGTAGCCGTGGAGTGGACCCGCCGCAAGCACGTCCGGAAGGCAAGAGGTGGTGCGGCGGGCAAGGTCATCGTTACGCATGGTCGAACCATCACGGTACGGCCGGATGCGGAAGTGGAGCGCAAACTGCGTTCGCGCCCGCCATTCGATCCTTCTCGGTGAAACGGGTTGTGGCGTGGCGGGCAGCTACTTCGACCCGGCAGGCTCCATCTTCCAAAAATCTATTCCGCCGGCCTGCTGACCCACGTCCACGGACGCGATCGTTTTCAGAGCCTTGAGATCTATCATCTCCACCGTACCCGGCTCGGAGCCGATTCCCTCGACGGTGATGAAGGCGTATCGATCGTCGGCCGAAACGGCGGCGCCGTGCACGACTTTGCGCTTCGTTGGAAGCCGGGCCAGCTCCTTTCCGGTGCTGATCTCGATTACCGAGACGGAAGCGCTGCGCTTGTTCGTCGCTACGAGAAGCCGACCGTCCTTTGTGGTCGCGAGATTGTAGACTCCGTCACCGGCCGGAATCCGCCGCGTAACGGCCCACCGTCCGACATCCACCTCAACTATCTCGCTGCTCTTGTTGCAGGCCACGAAGACACGCGAACCGTCGGCCGAGGGTTGGGCCCAGGTTGGGGAACACGAGACGTCGCCAGGCTTCGGCCCATGCATTCCGTGACCGCCGGCATCGCGACCCGGATTTCCATCCGGTACCGCCGTCGCGTGCCGGGCCGGTGCACCGGACATCCCGTACTCCTTCCCCCTGTTGAGCATGAAGTGACGAGCAACGCCAAAGGTGCGGGTATCGATCTCGACCATCATGTCATCCATCATGCACGCCGAGTACTGCCTGGTGCCATCGGCGGTGATGCGCGAGCCGTGAGGCATCGTGCAGGTCGTGACGCGCGCCACTTCGATCATCTCTCCCGTCGCCACGATTGAGACAGAAGACGGAACCATATCGCCGTGCAGGTTGAAGTTCACGACGTAGGCAAACTCTCCATCAGGCGTCAGCTGCAGAGTCGCGGGAAAATTCCCCAGCGGTACAGTGCCCAGGAGGGAGTCATTTGCAGTCGAGTACTTCCACAACAAACCGCTGGGCGTTCCGTGTGCGGTTGTCGCATAGTAGTACCTGCCGTCCGGTGAAACGGCGAGCCCATGCGGGCCATCGATATCCGCCGGCATGATGCCGGTAGTCACCTCACGTACTATTGCCGCCCCTTTAGGACCGAAACGAACCAGCGCAATCCTGTCGGTGGACTCGGAGGCTACGAAAACGTAATAGTCGCGCCCGGGTGCTCTCTGCGCCCTTGCATGGTTCGCATGCATTCCCAGGACGGCAACGCCAACGATCGTGAGGTGGGCCAGTCGTCTGGGCATTAGCAGTGGAAATCAGGGAATGAGTGGAGGCTTGGGTTCGAGCTTCACGACCCAGAGACCGTTGAACAGGTCGTTCACGTAAGCCAGGTCGTTCTTCACTACTACACCCCAGGTCATCGCCTTGTTCTTGATGAAGCCGTCCATGTCAGCTGTCATCACGTGCGCTATTTCCCTGCCCTGCGCCTTCAGATCACCGCGGAGCTCCCCTGAAATGTCGAAGGCGTGAAAGCCGCTGTTGTAGGCGCCCACGTAAAGGGTATCGCCAGCCACCCAGACGTTGTGGGTTCCTCCGTACTCAGGCTCGAACCAGGCGACCGAGCGTGGCTTCTCGATATTGCTGACGTCGATCACCTGAAGTCTGCCGTAGGCGCGCATGTTGGCGAAATCGAAGCCGGCCGGAGTCGGAGGCGGAAATACCTCGTCCCCTATGAAGACGTAATTCTTGTGGCGCCAGGCGGTATGGGTGCCCCGAATGAATCCTGCGTGATAGCCAGGTGCGGATTCCGCTTCACGATAGAGCTCGTTAAGATCGTACTTGAACTGGGTGACGAGCTTCGGCGCGGAAGGAGTGCCGCCCTTCACGCCGTTTCCAACATCTAGGATCACGAGACCGTCATTCCAGTTACTCAGATAGGCCAGCCCGTCTTGCACATCGATGTCGTGAAGCAGGCGCCCAGCATCTGCACGTGGCGTTCTCCATTCTGCGACCTGCTTCGGTTTGGACGGGTCGTTGATGTCGACGATGTGAATGCCACCTGTGCCGTCATTCGTGAGGAACACGTGAGTTCCGTATTTCGGTTGCGTGTACACGAACGCAGAGTGAACACCGGATGTGACGCCCTCGGTGAATTCGGCAACCGGTTTTGGATGCGCGGGATCTTCCAACGTCGCGATAACGATTCCGTTTACACGGTTCGCCGCGTTTTCACGAGTGAATACCAGCACCTTGCCATCAGCCGACGTCATGACGTCATTGATGCTTCGAGTGTTCGCCATCACTGAATCGATCACCACCGGCTTTGACGGTGTGCTTATGTCGAGCACGTAGATGCGGTCCCCACCCAGTACCGTCGAGAGGTAGGCGATCTTTCCGTTGGGGTGGACCCACACTTCTCCGGTCATGAACTTTGACCGGGGAAGCCTGCCGAGGACCGTTGCGCGCCTCCGTACGTCACGAGGCGCGAGCCTGACGGCCGCGTCCGCCGCACGTGTGCCGAAGCTCGCCGTAACGAGGTACTCGGAGGGCTCGTATCCCACGAATACACCGTCCTCGTCTATCATGCCCTGACCCGGCGAGAAGCTCCACGTGGGCTTGAGGCCGGCGATCGCGGCTCCAGATCGGTCGCGCGCGACTGCCTTGAAGCGAATGACATCACCCTGACGCGCTTCACTTCGCGAGGGTGTTAGCTCAACCGACGCTATAGTGTTGGGCACGACCTGCAGCGGTAGCGTGGCCGACGCACCGCCGGCCGCGACGGAAATAGTAGCACTTCCCGCCCCAACAGCCTCGAGCAGACCGTCGGCGCTCACCTTGACGATCGATGGAGAAGAGCTTTTCCACTCGAGCCGATCCTTTCGCTTGTCACCAAGCCGCGAATAGGACTCGCCTCTCAGCCGCAGGCGCTGTCCAACCACCAGTTTACCCACTTCCGGCTTGACGTCGATGCGGGTGGCAGGGCCTGGCACGATCTGAAATTCCAGGCGCTCGATCACCGGTTTGGCGCCTGGAACGATGGCGACAACGGCGACGGGAATCACCCCAGTGGCACCTGTCGAGATCAGCCCCATGCTATCGACTGTAGCCTCCATTAGGCCACCGGCGGGGAAAAACCTGACTCTCGCACTTTCGACGGTCTTGCCGCCTGCGTCCACGGCGCGGGCGGATATTCTCAGAGTGTCGCCCGCAACGATCGAGCGCTGAGACGGCGTCACGACCAGCCGTGCGACCGTCTGCGGTTGCTGCCCCGGCCCCTGTTGCAGGGCAAGAAAGGCGAGTGCCGTCAGAAGCATATCTCAGTCCTCATCCGGTTCCAGGGTCAAGGTGTCAGGGCTGCTCGCGGCTCTATTCGTACTATCCACAGACCGTTGTTGAAGTCGTTGATGTAGGCCAGACCATCGCGCACGACAACTCCCCATGCGAACGCCGCGTTCTTCACGTTGCCATCCATATCGGCAGTGTTGACGTGGGCGATCTCACGAGCCTGAGCACGCAGGTCTCCCAAGAGCTCACCTGAGATGTCGAAAGCGCGGAATTCCGCATCGTACGCCCCCATATAGAGGGTGTCGCCGGCCACCCAGACATTGTGCACGCCACCGTACTCGGGCTCATACCAGGCCACGGAGCGCGGGTTGGTCATATCGCTAACGTCTATAACTTGAAGCCGTCCATACATCCGGTTCGCCGACGCGTCTTTGGCGCCCTCCACCGGCTTGGCTCGGTATACTTCGTCCGCTATGAAGACGTAGTTCTTGTGCCTCCACGCAGTGTGGGTGCCCCGTGTGAAGCCCTCGCCGCTCACGGCTTCCACATCGCGGTAGAGCTCGGCCAGATCGTATTTGAACTGACTCACCAGCCTCGGGTTGGACGGCGAACCTCCCTTTATCCCATTGCCGACATCGAGAATGACGAGCCCGTCGTTCCAGTAGCTGAGATAGGCCAGGCCATCCTGTACGTCCACGTCGTGAAGATAGCGGCCCGCGTCGGGGCGGTCCGTGCGCCACTGGGCGGCTTCCCTGGGCTTGTAAGGGTCGCTGATATCGATGATGTGAAACGCGCCGGTTCCGTCATTGGTCAGATAGACGTGAGTGCCGTGCTTGGGTTGTGTGTAGACGAACGCTGAATGCACGCCCGCGGTCACTCCCTCCGTAAACTCCGATATCACCTTGGGGTGCGCCGCGTCTTCCGTGGATGCTATGACGATTCCGTTTTTTCGGTCCGCGGCACCCTCACGAGTGAACACCAGGTATTTCCCGTCGGCCGTCGTCATGATGTCGTTGACGAGTCGGGTATTCGCGACGATCGAGTCGGTGACAGTAGGCTTGGCCGGATTGGTGATGTCGATAGCGTACAGGCGGTCGCCTCCGCCGTGCGTCCCGAGGTACGCGATCTTCCCGTTGGGATGGAGCCAGACTTCCGCGGTCGGAAACAAAGTGCGCGGCAGCCGCCCGACGATCGTGGCTGGACGGCGCACGTCTCTGTGCTCGAGACGAACCAGCGCATCCGCGCTGCGGTCGCCAAAGCTGGCGGTGATCACGTACTCCCCGGGTTCGTATCCGACAAAAGCGCCTTCGACCTCGATCACACCCTGACCTGGCGAGAACGTCCAGCTAGGCGTGACTCCGGTGATCTCCTTCCCTGTCCTGTCCTTGATGACCGCCTTGAATCTCACCACATCTCCCTGCCGAGCCGTAGCACGAGCCGGCGTGACTTCGATGGCAGCAATAGTGTTGGCAACGACGGTTACCGGAAGCGAACCTGTTGCACTGCCGGCGGTCGCCGTAATAGTGGCCCTTCCCGCCGCCACGGCCCGAATGAGGCCGTCTGCTCCGATCCGTACGACGCCCGGCGACGAGATCTTCCACACGATCTCATCGTTTCGCTCGTCGCCCTTTGCAGAGAATGATCTCGCGCTCAGCTTGAGACGCTGGCCTGCGATGAGTTTGGTCGGCTTCGGATCTATCGTCACGCGGGCAGCGGGGCCGGGTGTCAGGACGATATCGAAGCGCTCGAGCACCGGTTTTGTCCCAGGTACGAGCGCTACGACAGTCACTCCGAGCTTACCGGTCTCTCCGGCAGTAACGAGACCGGTAGAATCCACGGCGCCTGCACCACGGCCAGCGAAAATGATTCTCGCATTTGGAACCGGTTTCCCCGACGCGTCAAGCGCCTGCGCGGAGAATCTGATCGTGTCGCCGGACGTCACACTTCGCGTTGCGGGTGTGATGACAACGCGGGCCACAGGTGATGCCGGTGTTTGCGGAGTCGCAGGCTTAGGGGCCGCGCCCTGCTGTTGGAGCGCGGCGAGGAGTGTCAGGAGTGCGATATGCATGGTGTCCGTCTCTCACCAGGGAATGAGCTTGATGCCGGCCAGCGCCAGCCGAGGAAACGTTGAGATTGGAACGTCTAGTGTCAATGGTTGCAACACGCGTTTGGTTGGATCAAGTTGAATCCAACTTTCTCCGGGAAAACGACTGGCATGAGAGTTATCATCGCCATCATACTGGGCTTCGTGCTGTGGTCCGCGCTCTGGATCACGACAAACTCCGCGACAATGGCCGCGGTTCCGGGTTGGTTCGGGCCGGAAGGCCGGGTGACATCAACGGCCGCGCTATCGCTGTTCGTGGCGCTGAGCTTCGTCTACTCGGTCATCGCCGGCTTTTTCACCGCCTGGATTGCGCGGCGAGGCGAAGTGCGAAACGGCCTGGGCCTGGGCATGGCGCTCCTGGCAGTGGGAATCGTCATGACCGCAGTAAACTATAACACCGCGCCATTCTGGTTCCACGCGACATTCCTTGCACTGTTGATACCGGGGACCGTACTAGGTGCAGGGATCCGCCGTGGATACCGGGAGGCTGGACCTACACCAGGGGAAGTACTATGACCACAACGGAAATCATTCAGCTGTACGTGTTCATGCTGGCGGGCGTGGTGGGGTTCCAGGTGATATCCAGGGTGCCGCCTCTTCTGCACACACCGCTCATGTCGGCCACCAATGCGATCTCCGGCATCTCGCTCGTTGGCTCTCTGGTGCTGGCCGGCGCAAATCACAACCGTTTGAGCACCATCCTCGGTCTCATCGCGGTTGTGGCCGCTACCATAAACGTGGTCGGCGGCTTCCTGATCACCGACAGAATGCTGAAGATGTTCAAGCGGGAAGTGAAGAAAGACTGATGCGCGAGTACATGACGCAAGCGGCGTATCTGGCCGCTTCTTTCTTATTCATCCTCGGGCTCAGAAGTCTCAGCTCTCCGGAGAGCGCGCGTCGCGGCATGCAGCAGGCCGGTCTTGGAATGCTGCTCGCGATAGTCGGGACACTTGTACTCCACGAGATCGTCCGCTACGAATGGATATTCGCCGGACTTGCGATCGGCTCCGTCATCGGCGCCCTCATGGCCATCTACATGCCGATGACGGCGATGCCGCAGCGAATCGCTCTGTCGCACTCGTTCGGAGCACTCGCGGCAACACTGGTGGGAGTCGGGGAGTACCTCCTGCACTCTGACTCGCTCGGGCCCGGAAAGATGACCGCGCTCGGCTTCGAAGTGATGTTCGGCTCGCTGACCGTCACGGGCAGCCTCATGGCCTTCGGGAAATTACAGGAGCTCGTACCCACGAGGCCGATCACGTACAAACTGCAGAATGCCTCGAACATAGCCATGTTCGTGGTCGCAGTGGGTTGTTTCATGTACCTCATCTTCGACCCGACGCAGCAAACTGTTTTCTGGGTTATGGCCACGATCGGGCTGATGCTGGGTGTGCTGATGGTGCTACCCATTGGCGGCGCCGACATGCCCGTGGTGCTCTCTCTCCTGAATTCCTACGCCGGACTTGCTTCCGCGGCGACCGGATTCGCAATCAACAACAACGTGCTGATCATCTGCGGAGCTCTGGATGGAACGTCGGGTCTCCTGCTTTCGATTCTGATGAGCAAGGCCATGAACCGCTCGTTTGCCAACGTGATCTTCGGCGCGTTCGGGGGAACCGCGACCGCAGCGTTGACGGAAAAGAGCTCAGCCGGGTTGACAGTTCGATCCGTGTCGATAGAGGATGCGGCAATCCAGCTCGCCTACGCGCGCTCGGTTATCGTCGTGCCAGGCTACGGAATGGCGGTGGCACAGGCGCAGCAACAGGTGCGGGAGCTCGCTGACATCATCGAGAAGAAAGGAGGCGACGTCAGGTTCGCCATTCATCCAGTGGCCGGCCGAATGCCCGGGCACATGAATGTGCTCCTGGCGGAGGCAGACGTTCCGTATGCCAAACTGTACGACATGGAGGGGATCAACGACGACTTCGAGCGTGCCGACGTCGCGCTCGTCGTCGGGGCAAACGACGTGGTCAATCCCGCGGCACGCAACGATGCCGGGAGCCCTATCTACGGAATGCCCATTCTCAACGTCGACAAGGCGCGAAGCGTGATCGTGCTCAAGAGAAGCATGAACCCGGGGTTCGCCGGCATCGAAAACGAGTTGTTCTATCTGCCGAAAACCGCGATGCTGTTCGGCGACGCCAAGACTTCGCTGTCGAAGTTGGTTCAGGCGGCCAAGGAGCTCTGAGCGCCCCTCAGGAGGCGTCCATCGAGGCCCGCATTGCCGCGACCAGCGCGAGCGCTCCTTCGATTTCGGTCTCCGCCTTCTGAACCACCGCGCTGCCAATCACTACCCCATCCGCCATGCGGGCGACGGCCGCTGCCTGGTGAGGTTTCGAGATTCCGAAACCACAGCAAATCGGCAAATCGGTGCACCCCCGCAAGGCCGCGACACTCTCAGCCAGGCCGACCGGTAAATCGCTCCGAAGGCCGGTCACGCCCAGCCGGCTGATCAGGTAGACGAAGCCACTCCCGTGCGCCGCTATCTCACGCATGCGCGCGAGCGGAGTCGTTGGAGCGACGAGACGAATGAACGCGAGCGGCCCGCTGCCAACCCACTCCTCCCGTGCAGGATCGGCCCCCACGGGGAGATCCGTTACCAGCACCCCATGCACGCCCGCCGCGGCAGCGCGCTCCAGGGCATCCTTACCGGCGGCAATGAGGGGATTGAGATAGGTGAAGAGAACGACCGGTAATTCAACACCGGCAGCCGCTACAAGGTCGAGAGTGCGCTCGAAGGACATACCACCCGCGAGTGCACGATGAGAGCTAGCCTGGATGATCGGGCCATCGGCCATGGGGTCCGAGAACGGCACACCGACTTCCACGATACTGGCTCCGTTAGCCTCCAACCCCTGCAGCAGGGCCAGGGATCGGGCCCGATCAGGATGACCGGCCGTTACATACACAACGAGAGCGCGGCGGTCCGCCGCCCGGAGTTTCGCGAACCGGCGTGGGATTATGTCAGACGAAGTAGTCGCCGACACGTATTCCGTAGCGCTCCGGATCCACGATCTTGATGATCGTGCGCATGAACCCACCCCCATCCGGGTACTGCTCGTTCAGGTCCACGAGATGGCCGGGATAGAGCACGTTACCCTTGTCGTCGGCGATGATCCTGACAATCGGGCGCGATATGGCAGTGGGCGAAGGATTGGCGCCGTGGACGATCCCCAACTCGAGAGTGTCCAGCACGACCGATGTACCTACCGGATAGTGGCCGACGAGGCTCATGAACGCTTTGACTACCACCTGATCCATACCACGCTTCGGGTTGCACCGCATCTCCTGCAGCACGTCGGCGGGTGAGAGCGGAGTGGTCTGGTACGCGCGGCGTGTCGTGGCCGCATCGAACCCGTCTGCCACTGCCACGATCTTGCTAAGAATACTCATTGTACGGGGCCTGATGTGCTTCGGATACCCCGTCAGATCGGTTTTCTTGTGGTGCTCGAAGGCGACTATGATGGAACGGTAGGAAATGTCCATAGCGCGCATCTTCGACAAGGCAATGACTCCTAGCCAGGGGTGGTCCGTGATGTATCTCCACTCCTCGTCGGACAGACTTGAAGGCTTGTTGAGAATCTCGAGTGGTATGCCGGTTTTGCCGATATCGTGCATCAGCGCTGCCAATCCGAGATCGCAGAGCTGCAAGCGTGTAAGACCGATCTTGCGGCCAAGCGCAACGGAGAAAATGCACACGTTGACGCTGTGCGTGAACGTGTACTCGTCGTAGTCACGCAATGTCGTCAGGCCGATGAGGGAGGTTTCCTCGTTCAGAATCTGGTCGACTATGCCCTGCACCACTCGCTTGATCTTCTTGATGTTCGCGCTTCGACCCATCCGGATGGAGTTGATGACATCCTTCGTGACCGACACGGAATGAGCATACGTTCGCTTGGCAGCCTCCTTCGACTGTTCCAGAAACTCTTCCTGGGCGTTGGTGGGCTCCCCGAGATGGAACTTGCCGACGCCGGCCTGGTCGAGCTTGCCCAGAAGGCCAACTCTGCGGTCCGACGGCTCACCGGTCGGGCTCTGGATGACGTTGAGCAGAATCATCCAATCGCGCGGCGAAGGCGGATCCGAAGGATCTGCTATGCTACACGATCCGACGTCGGCATCGCGGAAGACCTGAAAGATCTTCGCCGCAGTACTGTAGTTTTCCAGATCGAGCCTCAACCGGGTTCCATTGAGAAACAGAAAGTCACCCGCGACGCGCATCTCCATCTCCGACTCGTGGCGAAGAATGTCCTCCGTCACCGCCGTCAAGTCCTGGAGTGATTTCTGCACAACTTCATTGTCGGGAGGATAGAGCTTGACGTTGCGCAGCGCGCCGTAGAACTCGAAGAAGAAGTCTTTGCCCCTCTTGCGCACAAAGGCGTCGTTGTGACGCTCTGAGAACGTGCTGGACGCGCCGTCAGTCGCGGGCAGGGTGGGGCGCGGCTGTGTGATAGGTTCTGTCATGCAGTTCCCCCCCCCCGCAGTGCTTTCGTCACCGCGTTGCGGACGAAGAAATCCTTGTCGGCCTGCGCCTGGCGCAGCGCGGTGAGCGCGCGTTCAGACCCTATGCGCCCGAGCGCCATCGCCGCGCAGGCGCGAACCTCCGAATCACTGCGCTTGCCCAGGAAGCCCTTGCCATTGAGCAACGAATCCAGATGGGGCATTGCGGCCTCAGCACCGAGCGCACCGTAAGCTTCGAAGACCGCCATCTTCTCCGAAAGGTCAGCACCCTTCCAGTTCTTGCCTCGCACCAGAGCGTCGAGTCGCGCGAAGGCAGGCTGGTGCTTCTTCGTCGCGAGCGCGCGTATCGCCGTCATGCGAATGTCGCGGTCGCCATCGTCTAAGCCTTTTTCCAGGAGGCGCAAAGCACCGGGTGACCCGATTTCGCTCAGTGCCTGAACAGCCGCATGCCGGGTTTCGATTGACTCGGCGCCCATGAGTTTCCCCAACGCACCTACGGCCGCCGTGGTCTTCATGGCGCCAACGAGACGAATTGCCTGCCTTGCGATGTCCGGATCTGCCGACAGCGTGAGCTTCACGAGCTCGGAAACGCTTGCGGCAGCCAGACTAGCAACCACGGTCTCCATACTGCTTCTCAGCTTTACATTCTCGAGCGTGGCCAGCCAGGCCAGAACGGTCCCAAGGCTTCCATCGCGAAGCTGCCCGAACAGGGCCACGATGTCATCCTCGGGCGGCATGTCGGCCGCCTCGCCCAATGCCCGCAACAACTGTGTCAGAGTCGCAGGCTCACTCAGCCTGTCTGAGAGATGCAGAAGTCGGTCGCGATGCTCCGCATTCAGCTCGCGTTTGCCGTTCGCTATCTCACGCGCCTCGCGCAGCATGTACGCAACGGCGCCCAGCTCGCCCGCCGAAAGAAGATGAAGGATCATGTACTCCAGGAAGTCGCATACGTCCGCGCGAGCACTGGGTTGCAGCTCGAAGATGTCGAGAAAAATCGCGATGACGTTGCGGCGGCGGTTGCCCTGGTACTCTTCAAGAAGCTCACGGCGCAGGTATTCGATCTCGGTCTCGTCGAGGAAGTACAGAGCAGAGTCGAAGTCCTCCATGCGCACGATGTTCCGCCGAGATGCTTCGTTATCCTCGAGCTCAGCCGGCGGTGGTATCGGACTCGGATTCGCCGTGGACGCGCCGGGCGCCGGCTCGTCGGCGGAATCGAGCGACATGTCGACAAAGCGATATCGAAAATAGAGAAACTCCTGCTCCCACAGCAGCGTTAGCAGATCGTCCTCATCGGGAGAGGCTTTCCTGACGCGCTGGAGGATGTCAAGCAGCGCCACGATTTCTTCCGCTTCCACTCCGCGTGTGAGCGTTATCTCCCTCACCCCATCCTTGTAGAGCATCCAGGGCAGGCTGTCCGCCTTGGAGGATTCGTGCCCCACGACCAATCCTTCCCAACGAAAATCCGCCTCACTCACCGTTAGGATAACATCGTCCGTTTCCTGCCAGAGGCGCTGGAAGCCGGCGGCCAACCCCTGGATCGATCGCTGATAAACGGGGTTATTGGGTAGATAGAGCTGCCGAGTGCGAACGGTCTTCGAGAGCGCCTTGAGCGCATCCTCCAGAATCGCCGGAGCAAAAGGCGGGTCGCCCGCATCGCTGGACGCACCTCCGTTGGTATTCTGGCCCGGCGGACGAGCGGCGCCGGTTACTGGAGGAGATCCGGGAGGCGTTCCGGCAGTTGTCGAAGCACTCATGTGCCGTTCCCCCCCCCCACCCGGTCACCCAGCATCTCGTTCACTTGCGCGACATCCTTGTCCCCGCGACCGCTTACACACAGAAGCACGGGCTCATCGTTCTTCCAGCGCCCAGCCTGCGAAGCGATCCATGCAACGGCGTGCGCGGTTTCCAGCGCCGGAATTATCCCCTCCAGCTTACTAAGCAGCTTGAAGCCCCTCAGTGCTTCCAGATCACTAACGGCGACGTAAGTAGCCCGGCCAGAGTCCTTCAGGTGCGAATGCTCCGGGCCCACGCCCGGATAATCGAGGCCAGCCGAGATTGAGTGCGCAGGGTGGACTTGCCCGTCGTCATCCTGCAGGAGATAACTCAGTGATCCGTGGAGCACTCCCGGGCGACCACGGGTCAGTGGCGCAGCGTGCCTGGGAGAATCCAGGCCCTCCCCTGCTGCCTCCACACCAACCAGCTCGACGCCGAGGTCGTCGACGAACGCATGAAAAATCCCCATGGCGTTCGAGCCTCCGCCCACGCAGGCTACGACCGTAGCCGGCAGGCGCGCGGTCGCCGATAGCATCTGCGCTCTCGCTTCGCGGCCGATCACGGCCTGGAAGTCGCGTACCATTCGCGGATACGGCGCCGGACCCACGACCGACCCGATGATGTAATGTGAATCGACGACGTTTGTGACCCAGTCACGTATCGCCTCGCTCGTCGCGTCCTTCAATGTTCGCGTGCCGCTTGAAACAGGAACTACCTCCGCTCCGAGCAGACGCATTCGAAATACGTTTAGTTCCTGACGTCTGATGTCCTCTTCGCCCATGTAGACGACGCAATCCAGTCCGAACCGCGCGCAGATCGTGGCCGTCGCTACTCCGTGCTGTCCAGCACCCGTCTCAGCAATGATGCGCCGCTTTCCCATCCGCCGCGCCAGGATTGCCTGACCAACCGTATTGTTGATCTTGTGAGCGCCGGTGTGGTTCAGATCTTCACGTTTCAGGTATATCGGGGCGCCCACTTCGGCTGACAGTCTGGGCGCCGTGCTTACTGGAGATGGACGACCGACATAGCTCGAGAGCAATCCGTTCAGCTCCTCGATGAAGTCCGGATCGGCCATCGCCTGATCGTGAGCCAGCCCAAGCGCGTCAAGAGCGGGGATCAGCGTCTCGGGTACGTAGCGTCCTCCGTATTCTCCGAAGCGTTCCTGACGCGGCTCCATTCCTCAGCCCGCGCTCTGCACGGAGTGCACGAACTCACGCATCCGGACATGATCCTTTATTCCAGGCAGGGACTCAACCCCGGACGACACATCCACCACATCCGGATCGAGCGCCTGGATGGCGGCCGCGACATTGGTTGGAGTGAGCCCTCCAGCGAGCACTAGTCTCTCGGGCCGTCTGACAGATCGGAAAGTGTCGGCCAGGGCGCTCCAATCCAGGGCCACGCCCGTTCCACCGAGTCTGCCGGCTACGCGGGCGTCGAGCACAACGGCATCGGCAGCCTCCGCCAGCTCCGAGAAACCTTTCGGCAACTCGGCCCCTGATATGCGCACCACGGCCCAGACTGGTAGACCCGCTTCAGCGCGTGCGGCGGCCACCGCTGCCGGGTCGGGATCGCCATGAAGCTGAACGATGTCGAGGCTGACCTTCCTCGCAACCGACCCTAACAGTCTCGCTGAAACAACATCAAAGACCCCTACCCTGCCGATGCCGTCACTATCACTCCCCCCCCCTCTCCCTCTCCCCCTCCCCCTCCCCCTCCCTCCGGCGACACTGTCCATCGCGTCCAGCACGCGGGCCGCGCTCTCCGGTGTGATCGCGCGAGGTCCCGCAGCGAAGATGACCCCCGCATACCGCGCTCCACACTGCCTCGCGAACTTTGCGTCTTCCTCCCGTGTGAGCCCGCAAAACTTGATATCGGTCACCGCTATTCCAGCCTGAGCGGACTTCGTGGTTCGCGCGCCACCCCCGTCAGCATGCGAACCGAGGCCGATGGGTCGGAAGACATTGACAACATCGAACCTACCAGCACCGCGTCGGCACCAGCGTGCCCCAGTCGAACAACGTCGGCGCGACCCCGGATTCCGCTTTCGCTTACGGCCACGCGGTCTCTCGGCACCATGGGTAAGAGCCGCCCAGGCAGCGAAGCATCGACCTCCAAGGTTTCGAGGTCACGGGCGTTGACCCCGATTGTATTCGCCCTTGCCGAAAGGGCCTGATCCAACTCGCGTTCGGTACGCACCTCCACCAATGCCTCGAGCCCGGTATCCTCAGCTGCGCGCATCAGCTCCTCCAGCAATCCGGGCCGGATTGCACGCACGATCAGCAGTGCGGCAGACGCTCCCAGCGCGCGAGCTTCGAGAAGTTGTAAGGGATGAACGTGAAAGTCCTTTCTAAGCAAGGGAATAGTAACTTTACTTCGCGCACTTTCTAGGTCGCCGTCCGCCCCGAAGAAATGTATCGGCTCGGTCAGCACTGAGATCGCAGCCGCGCCGGCGGTTTCGTATTGCTGGGCGCGCGAAGCTGCCGAAATGGCCTTGTCAATGATCCCAGCGGACGGCGACGCGCGCTTGATCTCCGCAATCACAGCGACGCAACCGCTGTCGCGGACCAGGGCGGCGGCGAAAGCGGGGACTGGCGCTGCCTCCCGTGCAGCAGCCTCGATCGCGTGCTTGCGTTCCACCAAGCGGGCGATGCGTCGATAGGTCTCCTCGAGAATGCGCCCGAGAACACCGGTTGGAGCCGTCCATTTAAAAGGGTCTTGCACTTCGGTAATTGTTCGGCTATTATGTGTTTCGGCGTACGTTCGGCAGCGCGGGATCGTCTCGCATCCAAGAGGTTGGAATGCCACTCACGAAACGGCAAAAACAGATTCTTGATTTTCTCGCCGAGTACAGCGATCAGAATGGTTACGCGCCAAGCTTTGAGGAAATAGCGAAGAACTTCAACTATAACTCCCTGGCGACCGTTCACGAGCATCTCAGCAATCTGGAGCGCAAGGGATACATAAAACGCTCGTACAATGAGAGCCGTGCAATCGACATTCTCCCATCTGACGCCTTTCCGCGCGCGGTGGACTTGCCTCTCCTCGGTACGATTGCCGCGGGTTCTCCGATAGAAGTTGTAACGTCACAAGAGGCGGTGAGTGTTCCGGAAGATCTCTGCCGCCGCGGCGGCTCTCATTATGTGCTGCGCGTTCGCGGCAACTCGATGATCGACGAGCAGATTCGCGATGGGGATTACGTGATAGTGAGCGAACGTCCTTCAGCGGACGACGGGGAAATGGTGATCGCTCTGGTGAACGGGACGTCCGCCACCTTGAAGAAGCTATATCGCGAGCGGGATGGCCGCATTCGACTTCAGCCGGCCAATGAGAATATGCCCCCCATCTACGTGCACGAGGACGACATTAAAATTCAGGGTATCGTGGTCGGCGTCCTGAGGCGCTACTAGTGAACCGATTCTCAGGTCGTGATAGCGCATCGTCGAAGGACGAACTACGCTGGACCGGCATCAAGGACTAAAAGGCTATACGGATGCTTCGGATTGCACCGGATCGGCCGGATCGCCCTTCTGATGGTCGAGATATCTGCGCCGTAACCACCCAAGCGTTTTGTGGTCTCGAGGGCTGGACCTTCTCCCGTAGGGCCGCCATGTCTCTTGAGGATGAGCCATGACTACCGAGGAACGATCCGGCCGATCCGGTACAATCCGAAGCATCCGTATAACCCTTCGTCCTTGATTCAACCGCGGTGCAGCCTGCTGGCTATCAATAATTCAGAATCAGTCCACTAGCAGTTCTAGCCCACAAGGTCGCCCGAGGAGCCTTTCCGCAGTTGCACGAGCGCTTCTTCGGCCGCGCCGGACTCGAGCGAACGTTCGGCCGCGCCGGTTGCGTCACCGAAGGAATCCACTGACCCGCTGACATAGATGGCGGCGGCGGCATTTAGCAGGACAGCGAACCGGGCTGCCCCCCCCTTGCGGCCCTTGCCGGCCAGAAGCTGAGTCACGATGGCCGCGTTCGCCTCAGGCGATCCGCCTGCCAGGCCCTCGGCGTCGTCGGCATTCATGCCGTATTGTCGCGGGTCAATCGTCCATTCGGTTACGCTTCCTCGCTTCACCTCCATCACACGAGTCGTACCGAGTGGAGAAACCTCATCCAATCCCGGTTCTCCATGCACGACGAGGGCGTGCACGCTTCCCAGCATGGCTAGTGCGCCGGCGAGCATGGGCATGCGGGCTGCCTCCGACACACCGACTACCTGCCTCCCGGCACGCGCGGGATTCGCTAGCGGCCCCAGGATATTCATTATTGTGGGAATGCCCAGCTCGCGTCTAACCGGGCCCACATGCTTCATGGCTGGATGCATGTGCGGCGCGAACATGAACACAATGCCGGCTGTCTCCAGCGTTCGCCGCATGACGACCAGCGGAACGTCGATCCTCACACCGAGGGCCTCCAGCACGTCCGCACTTCCGCATTTGGAAGTGAAAGATCGGTTACCGTGCTTGGCGACGCGCACACCGGCTCCCGCAGCCACTAACGCCGCGGCCGTCGAGATATTGAAGGTCTGAATGCGACCGCCACCGGTGCCGCACGTATCCACCAGGGAGTCTGGGTCAGAAGCGGGTAGCGTTATCATTGCGTTTCGAAGCGCCAGCGCACCGCCGCTGACCTCTGCAACGGTTTCGCCCTTCACGCGAAGTCCCACGAGCACGGCCGCCACCTGTGCAGCGCTCGCCTCCCCACGCATTATCAGGTCGAACGCAGCGACTGTCTCACCGGCTGACAGCGATTCTCCCGCAGCCAGCCGGCGTATTGCTAGTTGTAATGCCTCAGCGGACACCGACGGTGCCTGACAGCCGTTCCGAAAGCTCCGCGTGCGACGCGATTAGAGAGATGACTAGAGCGAGCAATCGCACTCGTTCAATGTCTTCCTCGACGAACACTCCGCGTTGAGCGCGGTTGGTGAGGTTGACCACGCCGACCAGCTTGTCGTTATAGATCAGCGGGAAGCTGATGAACGAGCCGGTAGTGAAGTATTCATCTCTCAGCAGCGGGTGAGAGCCTGCCTGACTGACATCGGTGACGAGCAGCGGCTGCCGGCTGGATGCGACCTTGCCCGCGACTCCTTGTCCGATGGTGATTCGCGTCCCGTCTGCGATGTCCGGAGCCAGGCCCTTGGCGGCGGCAATGAAGAGGTGCTGACTATCGCCGGCGCGGAGCATGAGGGAGCAGCGTTGCGCCCGCATGTCATCTCCCACCAGAGCCAGCAGGCCATCGGCGAGCTGGCGTGGATCTTCGGTCGTGGCGTCCAGGCCAAGGACGCGCTCCAGCAAGTAGAGCGTTCGCGTCTTTTGTCTCACAGCTTCGCTGCGGCGGTGCAACTCGACGTGCGCCTGTTCCAGTTGAGATACTGCTGCCGTCACCTGCTGGTCCACAGCATCAGTGCGGCGCTTCGACTTTCGTGCCTCTTCCCTTGCCTGCGCGGCTTCCGCCTCGAGAGTGACCAGCCGCGCTGCGTCCACAGACGGTCCTCCCTGCGAGGTGGTTTCACGGGCGTGTGCCAGCTGCTGATCCAGGGCTGCCAGTTTCTTCACGTACTCGCCGTGCACACGTTGCGTTACGTCCTCGAGCGTGCGCACGGCCTCCTGACGCGCTTCACGCTCGACGAAACGCGCATAGGCGAGCTCGAAGAGCGCAATGTACGGCCCGAAACGTTCCATCACTCGCGTGCCAAAAAACCGTTTGGGCTCGTGGAGGGCGACTATTGCCGCCATGGCGCCGTCTGCGATTACACCGCGAAGCGCCAGCAGCCCCTCCTCCGGTCCGGTCGCTGTGCCCACACCACTCCCTCCCACGCCCAGCATCCGCGCGTATTCGTCGGACTCATCGCCTACATCCACAAATTCGCTGCCTCGCAGGACGACCTCGCGAATCGGCGATCGCAGATGGTCGAGCGTGGTGTCCACGCGCCCACGTTGCACAGTGCCGCCGACGGGTTGCAGCCGATCGCGGATCATCTGGGCGCGCGCGTCGTAACGCAGCAGAGCGATTCGCGCCGCCCTGTCGATCTCGGCCAGCGCTTCGCCGAGCGACACCAGTGCGATCTCCATATCGGACGCCGCACCGAGCGCGTGTGCCAGAGAAGCCAATGTACGTGGAGGCATTAGTGGTCTGTAACAGCGAAAATGATTCGCGATTCGCTAATCGGGGGACCGAAGAATTACGCGATGACGGCAGTGGTGTCAATCACGAATCGCGGTACTACTTTGCTTGACACGCTGTTCCTGGCCGGTACTTTCCCCGCATGACGGAGCACACGGTGCAGCTCGTGCTGCACTATGATGGCGCCGATTTCGCCGGGTGGCAGCGTCAGCCCGCCCAGCGCAGTGTTCAGAGTGTGCTCGAAGAAGCGCTGGCGAGGCTATGCGCAGGAGCACCCATCGCGGCGCTGGGTGCTGGTCGCACCGACGCAGGAGTGCACGCCAGGGGACAAGCTGCAGGCGTCCGACTTCCGGCGCGTTGGAGCGCGGACGAAATTCGGCGAGGGCTGAATGCCCTGCTGCCTGAGGATGTCTGGGTGGCGGATGCGCACGAGATGAAAACCGAGTTTCACGCGCGGTATAGCGCCATCTCACGGCGCTACAGTTATCATGTTGGCACGGATGACTGCGCCCATTCACCGTTCCGCCGGCGTTGGGAATGGTCACCGGAGCGAGCACTATCTCGCGAGGCACTTGATCGGTGCGCCCGGGCGATTGTGGGAGAACATTCCTTCCGCGCGTTTGCGGTTCGCGGAACGGCGCCGGCGTCCGACGAGAATCGATGTACGGTGCTGCGAGCCGGGTGGCGAGAACGCCCGGGTGGGCTGCTGTTCGAGATCGAGGCCAACAGATTTCTTCATCACATGGTGCGCTTCCTCGTGGGAACAATGATCGACATCGCTAGCGGGCGCCGTGACCCCGCAGACCTTGACTCCCTGCTGTTGGCGCTCGACAATCGGGCGACCTCCGCACCAGCTCCCGCGAAGGGTCTGATTCTCGATGCCGTGACGTACCCTGATGATCTATACTTGATGCAGGCATGACGTTGTTCGCCGCTCGCTGTATCGGATTCTCCCTGATTGCGGTCCTCCCGTCCTGCCGGGCGGATGAGGTGCCGAACGACACCGCAGGCTACGTGAGCGCAGCGCGAGCTCAGGATGCCGCTTCAGTGAACGCGGCACGGCGTACTGCGATCACCGAAGCGGTGGGGCGTGTGGCTCCGTCCGTGGTCACCGTTCAGACTGAGATCGTAGACCAGCGGCAAGCGGGTCCGTTCGACGAATTACTCGACCTCGCGCCGCGCGACCGGGTGCTACCGGGGCTCGGTTCAGGATTCATCGTTCGCGAGGACGGCGTCATAGTCACCAACGCGCACGTCGTGAGCGGGGCAGCCCGCGTTTTCGTAGCTCTCCGGGATGGAACTACTTATCCCGCACGCATCGTCGGGCTTGACGAGATGAACGACCTCGCGGTGTTGAAGATTGAAGCTCGAAGCCTGCCGGTCGCAAGACTCGGGGATTCGGATGCGCTGCTCATCGGCGAATGGGCGATAGCGATCGGGAATCCGTACGGTTTCGTGCTCGGAAACAGCGAGCCGAGCGTGACAACCGGCGTTATCAGTGCAACCGGCCGAAATCTGGTTGCCCGTGCTGCCGGGTCTGCAATCTACGTGGACATGATTCAGACCGACGCTGCTATCAATCCTGGCAACTCCGGCGGGCCTCTGGTCACGAGTCTCGGCGAAGTGGTCGGAGTCAACAGCTCGATATTCTCGCCAAGTGGGGGTTCCATCGGCCTTGGCTTCGCCATCCCAATGAATCGCGCGCGCCGCGTCTACGAGGATCTGCTGGCTCACGGTGCGGTGCGCCGGCCGTGGATTGGAGTGAAGATGGACCTGCCGCAAACGAACGATCCCCGTCAGGCGGCGCGGAGCGGGGTTGTGGTGCGCACGGTCGTGCCAGGATCGCCCGCGGACCGCGCCGGAATTCGCCCGGGCGATCGACTCGTGCGCTCCCGCGGCCGGGCGCTGCGCAACCCGTTCGATTGGGAGGCGGAGCTGTTGGAACTTCGCGTGGGTGAGACGGTGCCAATCATGGTACGACGCGGCGAGCGCGAGATCTCGCTTCAGGTAACCATCGCGGACCTGCCAGATGTCAGCGCTCCCAAGGTAGCGGTCCTGAGGGAACTGGAGCTGGTGACTTTGACGCCAGCTATCAGGGTGGAGCGCGGGATCAGAAGTCCGCGCGGAGCGCTCATATACAATGTCACGCCACGCGTGTCCGAAGAGCTCGGTATCCAGCGCGGTGATGTGATTGTCCAGATCAACCAGGCTCCGGTCGCAAACGCTCAGGATGCCGCGAGGGCACTCGACGCGTATGGCGGGCGAGACGTGATCCGGATGTTCTTCGAGCGCGCGGGGCGTGTGTACTCTACTGACTTCATGATTCGATGACGCCGCATGCGCAGTACTCCTCACCGCTCGCCGAGCGCTATGCGTCGGCGGCAATGCTGGAGCTCTGGTCGCCGAGAACCCGTTACGGGCTCTGGCGCAGGCTCTGGCTCGCTCTGGCGGAGGCGCAGCACGAGCTTGGTGCGCCCATCACGGATGACGCCATAAGCCAGATGCGCGCTCATCTCGATGACATCGACTTCGACAAGGTGGCCGAACTGGAGGGCCGGTATCGCCACGACGTGATGGCGCACGTTCATGCGTTCGGCGAGGCCGCGCCTGCCGCTCGCGGCGTGATCCACCTCGGCGCTACCAGCGCTTACGTCACCGACAATGCGGATCTCATCCTGATGCGGCGAGGCCTCGAGATCCTGCATGCGAAGGTCGTCTCCGTCGTGCGGCGGCTCGCGGATTTTGCGCGAAGGTGGCGTTCGGAACCGACCCTGGCCTACACCCACCTTCAGCCTGCACAGCTCACCACTGTCGGCAAGCGAGCCACGCTCTGGATTCACGATCTCCTTCTGGACCTGGCTGATCTATCCAACAGGATCGCCAACATGCCGCTGCGCGGCGTCAAAGGGACGACCGGAACTCAGGCCAGTTTTCTCGAGCTCTTCGACGGCGACCACGCCAAGGTAAAGCGCCTGGAGCATCTTGTCGTTCAACGAATCGGATTCAAACGGGCCGTGCCGGTCAGCGGACAGACCTATACGCGGAAGATAGACGCGCAGGTGCTCGGCGTGGTGGCGGGAGTGGCGGCGAGTGCGGCGAAGTTCAGCGCCGACATCCGGATGTTGCAGTCCTTCGGCGAGATGGAAGAGCCTTTCGAGGATGAGCAGATCGGGTCGTCGGCCATGGCCTACAAGCGTAATCCGATGCGCTCCGAGCGCATCGCTTCTCTGGCCAGGTTCGTTATTTCTTTGGAGGACAACGCCAATCACACTCACAGCGTCCAATTCTTCGAGCGGACTCTGGACGACAGTGCAAACCGCCGCCTCGCAATACCGGAGTCGTTCCTGGCGACTGACGCAATCCTGCTGCTCATGGCCAATATCGCGGGAGGGCTCGAGGTTCACCCCGCCCGGATTCGGCGGCGCATCGAGGAGGAGCTTCCGTTCATGGCCACCGAGCGTCTGATCGTGCGCGCGGTCAAGGCAGGAGGGGACCGGCAGGATGCCCACGAGATCATACGCCGTCACAGTGTCGACGCCGCTCGTGCGCTCAAGGATGGCGGCGCGCGCAATGATCTCCTCGAGAGGCTTGCCGCGGACGGACGTCTGGAGCTCAGCGAGCAGGACATGCGCGACGTACTTGAACCATCGCTATTCATTGGGCGTGCGGCAGAGCAGGTCGACGAGTTCCTGACGGAGACGTTGGAGCCTGTGCTGGCTGCAGAATCGTTGGCCTCCCCTGATCTGGAGAAACTGCGAGTATGACAACCATGGCGCTGAGCGATCTGCCCCTGAGGAGAATCGCGCGTGGGAAAGTCCGCGACATATACGAGGTAGACAGTGATCGCCTTCTCCTGGTGGCGACAGATCGCGTTAGTGCTTTCGACGTCGTGATGGCGGAGACCATACCTCACAAGGGCGCGGTCCTCACGCAGATCAGCGCGTGGTGGTTCAGGCAACTTGGTGATCTGGTCGATCATCACATGATCGCCGCTGATGCCGGGGAGATCGCGAGCTTGGTTCCCGCACTGGAAGCTCATGAACCGGAGTTGGCAGGCAGAGCCATGCTCTGCAGGCGAACGACTGTGTTCCCGGTGGAGTGTGTGGTACGTGGCTATATTTCAGGGTCAGCCTGGAAAGAGTATTCCGAGCGCGGAACTCTGGCGGGAGAGGCACTTCCATCCGGGCTCCGTGAGAGCGACCGTCTCGATCCGCCCATCTTCAGCCCTGCCACCAAAGCCGAAACGGGTCACGATGAAAACATCACCGTGGAGCGAATGGGGACCATTGTCGGCAGGAAAGAAGCTGCCGAGCTCGAGCGTCTTTCGCTTGCTGTTTACATGCGAGGGAGATCCGTGGCGGAAACGCGCGGCATAATCGTGGCTGATACGAAATTCGAGTTCGGCCGCCTGCCGGATGGACGCATTCTCGTGATCGACGAGGTCCTCACGCCCGACAGCTCACGTTTCTGGCCGCGCGACGGCTACGCGCCGGGTCGCGGACAGCCGAGCTTCGACAAGCAGCCGCTACGTGACTACCTGGCCGCGGAACGTGCCGCCGGCAGGTGGGATGGTGACGCGCCGCCACCGCCACTGCCTGCCGTGGTTATTCACAGTACCAGCGATCGCTATCTGGATGCTTACCGTAGGCTCACGGGAACCGAGCTGAACATGGGATCGTTGTCGTGAGCTTCGCGCGCGAGGGCCTCGTATTCATATTCATTGCCGCCGCTATAGCGCTCGGCACGGTCTTCCTCGCGTTCAGCCGGAGGAGCGTTGGGTTTGGAATCCTTGCAGCGCTGCTTGTCGTGCTGGCTCTGTGGGTGGCGTATTTCTTTCGCGATCCGGAGCGGGAAGGCGAGCGCGGTGAGCGCTTGGTGGTGGCTCCAGCGGACGGCGAGATCGTGCAGATTGCGGCTGTTGACGAGCCCGCTTTTATCAAGGGTCAGGCAACACGCATCTCCATTTTCATGAACGTCTTCAACGTTCATGTGAACCGCTACCCCGTTAGCGGGGTCGTTCGATACGTTCACTACAATGAAGGAAAGTTTCTGAACGCGGCGACGGACAAGGCAAGTCTGGAGAACGAGCAGATGTCCGTGGGGATAGAGAACACGGCGACACGGAAGGCGGTGCTCGTTCGTCAGATCGCTGGGCTGATCGCGCGCAGGATCGTGAACGAAGCGCGTGTGGGCGATACAGTTGTGCAGGGTCACCGAATGGGCATGATCCGCTTCGGCTCCAGGGTTGACGTGTTTGTACCGGCCGGCTCCGAGGTCCGCGTAAAGGTGGGCGACAAGCCGATCGCCGGCACTACCGTTCTCGCGGAGGTGCTGCCATGATGCCCTCCCTTCGCCGCCCTGACATGCGACGAGCCGTCGTCATTCTTCCCAACGGCTTCACGTTGGGAAACTTGTTCTTCGGCGTTTGGGCAATCGTAGCGGCGTCGCAGGGCGATTTCAGCCGCGCCGGCTGGTACGTGATATTCGGTGGAGTGATGGACGCGCTGGACGGTCGCGTTGCGCGAATGACGCGCACCGGCAGTCGTTTCGGGGTTGAGCTCGATTCGCTGGTCGATGCGATCAGCTTCGGTGTCGCACCCGCAATGATCATGTACTTCGCCGTTCTCAATCGTGAAGGCTGGGCATGGCTGATAGTGTTCATCTTCGTAGCCTGCGCCGTGATGCGCCTGGCCCGCTTCAATGTCGAGCAGGGTGGCCGGGCCAAGACTCACTTTCACGGGCTCCCCAGCCCGGCAGCGGGGATGACGCTGGCCTCATATTACTGGTTCAGCCAGCATCCGATCTACACTCAGACCTTCATCGGATACCTGCCGTGGCACGATGTGATGCGGTGGATCATGCTTGGCCTCAGCTTCCTCATGATCAGTCACGTTCTGTATCCCGCGATGCCCAACATCGGCTTCAGGAATCTCAAGGGCATCCTCGGAACACTTCTAATACTCCTGGTCCTGGTCACCCTCGTTCTGGGCCGAGTGGAGCTACTCTTCCCTCTGCTCATGGCCTACGTGGTCTGGGGCGTGCTTCGAACGGTTTTCGTGGGTCTGCTCGATCGCGTGCCCACCGGAGACCCTCTTTTCGACGCCGACGAGGATGATGTGGGCGCGGAGGATCGGGTCATTACGCTCGGTGAACCGGTGGGGGCAGCCAGGCATCGGAAGAGGCGGCGGCGGCACCGAGACCCGGGTCGGCACTCACCCTTCGGAAGACCCGTTAGCGACGCCAGCGGAGAAACCGGTGGCGTATCCGGAGGTAGCGAGTGACCAACTTTCGCGTGTCCGTTCACATAGTGCCGCGCCACGGCATTCTGGATCCTCAGGGCAAGGCCGTAGCGAATGCGCTGCATTCGCTCGGATTCTCCGGCGTCAGCGAAGCGCGAATTGGCCGGCACATCATGCTGGATCTCGACGCCGCCGATTCGCGGGCCGCGGAAGCATCCGTGCGCGAAATGTGCGAGCGACTGCTGGCCAATCCGGTTACCGAGGACTTCAGGATCGAGGGCGTGGAAGCAGCGTGAAGTTCGGAATCGTGACGTTCCCCGGCTCGAACTGCGACTACGACGCTTACCACGCAGTTGTCGACGCGCTCGGTTCCGAGGCTGTCTACCTGTGGCACAAGAGCCATGATCTCGAGGACGCTGACGTTGTCATTTTGCCCGGAGGTTTCAGCTACGGAGACTATCTCCGAGCGGGTGCGATCGCGCGCTTCAGTCCCATCATGCGCGAAGTAGCGGAGCACGCGAGGCACGGTGGTCCTGTGCTCGGAATCTGCAACGGCTTTCAGATAGCCTGCGAGGCTGGACTGTTACCTGGTGCGTTGATGCGAAACTCGGGACTGCAGTTCGTCTCTGATACGGTCCGCCTTCGCGTCGAGAACGTGGACACTCCCTTCACGAATCTTTACAGGCACGGCCAGGTCCTGCGCCTTCCGATCGCCCATGGAGAAGGTCGCTACACGGCCGATCCCGAAGTGCTGGACCGAATCGAGGACGAAGATCGCGTGGTGTTCCGCTATGTCGATTCCAGCGGCGAAACGACCGATCACGCCAACCCCAACGGGTCCGAGAGGGGCATAGCGGGCATCATCAGCACTGAGGGCAACGTCCTTGGCATGATGCCGCATCCCGAAAGAGCCGTGGAGCCAATCCTCGGCTCCAGCGACGGGCTCGCGCTGTTCCAGTCTCTTCTCGCACGCGTAGCTGCCTGAAACGGAATCCACAACTCGGAGCCGGAAATGCCGATCGATAACAAACCCAGCAGGAACGAAGACGAGTACTTCATCAAGCGCGACGCCGAGTTGATGAAGGCACAGCGAGCGCGCTTGGACGCGGAGCGCGCGGCGCGCGAGCGCAAGCAGCATTTCATGAAATGCCCCAAGTGCGGTGCCGATCTCGCGGAGCGCGAGCTGCATCACGTAAAGATTGACATCTGCAGCGAATGCGGCGGTCTGTGGCTCGACAAGGGCGAGATGGATCTTCTGCGCCCCGCCGGCCGTGGCGGTTTGAGCCAGTTCTTCGGAAGCTTGCTCGGCGTTGAGAAGCGGTGACACCACAGCCACGACCGGGCGACCCTGTCATTTCACCGGCGCTTGTCGCCGAGCACGGTCTCACTACGGAAGAATACGAGCGCCTCGTCAACCTTCTGGGCCGCACACCGACCTTTACCGAGCTGGGAGTTGTCAGCGCCCTGTGGAACGAGCACTGCTCGTACAAGAACTCCCGCCCGGTTCTCAGAACACTGCCGACGGAAGCGCCCTACGTCCTTCAGGGCCCTGGCGAGAATGCCGGTGTCATATCCGTCGGCGATGGAATCGCGGTCGCGTTCAAGATCGAATCCCACAATCACCCGTCTGCTATTGAGCCTTACCAGGGCGCGGCTACTGGTGTCGGTGGAATACTTCGCGACGTCTTCACGATGGGCGCGCGTCCCATCGCGATGCTCAATTCGCTTCGCTTCGGGTCCCTCGACCAGGCACGGGTGCGCTATCTTTTTGCCGGCGTAGTCAAAGGCATAGGCGATTACGGCAACTGCGTCGGAATACCCACCGTGGCGGGGGAGGTCGTGTTCGATCCCTCTTACGACGGGAATCCTCTGGTGAACGCCATGTGCGTGGGGATTCTGAAAGAGAGCGAGTTGATTCGGGCCAAGGCTGAAGGCGTCGGCAATCCGATAATGGCTGTCGGTGCGCGTACTGGTCGCGACGGCATCCATGGAGCGTCGTTCGCATCGGAGGACCTCTCGGCGGCGAGCGACGCCAAGCGGCCGCGCGTCCAGGTTGGGGACCCGTTTACCGAGAAGCTGCTTCTGGAAGCCAGCCTCGAGCTCATTCGCAGCGGGCACATCGTCGCCATTCAGGACATGGGTGCCGCGGGTCTCACGTCTTCTTCGGCGGAGATGGCAGCGCGTGGAGACGTGGGCGTAACCATCGACGTTAGCAAGGTCCCGGTGCGTGAGCAGGGCATGTCGCCGTACGAGATACTGCTGAGTGAGTCTCAGGAGCGAATGCTGGTGGTCGCCAAAAGAGGGCATGAAGGCGCCGTGCAGAATATTCTGTCCAAGTGGGACCTGAACGCAGCAGTCATTGGAAGCGTGATCGCCGAGCCTGTCTACCGGGTGACAGAGGGCGATCGCGTGGTCGCTGAGTTTCCAGGCTCTCGACTCGTGAGCGAGTGCCCGGTGTATCATCCCGACGGTCGGGAGTCACCGGCTGTGCAGCAACTGCGCGCCAGAAAAGTCAACGAGACGGTCGAGCGTCCGGAAGAGCGGGACCCTGTTTGGACCCTGGAACAACTGCTTTCCTCGCCGACCATCGCGAGCAAAGCCTGGGTTTATCGCCAGTACGACAGTACAGTCCGCACCGGAACCGTGCTTGGACCGGGAATGGCCGACGCCGCCGTTGTAAGACTGCGCGGTACTGACAAGGCCATCGCAATGAAGACCGACTGCAATGGACGCTTCGTTTTTCTCGAGCCCCGAATCGGTGGTCGCATCGCCGTGGCGGAAGCTGCCCGCAACGTGGCGTGCACTGGGGCGCGTCCGATGGCGATCACCAACTGTCTGAACTTCGGCAATCCCACCAGGCCCGAAGTGTTCTTCCAGTTCCAAGAAGCGGTAATGGGAATGGGAGAGGCGTGCCGAGCTCTCGGTACGCCGGTTACCGGCGGCAACGTGTCGTTCTACAATGAAAGCCCCTCGGGTGCGGTTTATCCGACGCCGGTCATCGGAATGATCGGGCTTATCGATTCGCTGGAGCACGTCACGCGATCGGGTTTCCAGGCAACCGGCGACTCCATAGTTCTTTTCGGCGAGCCTGGTGAAGAGCTCGGCGGCAGCGAATATCTGGCGCGTATTCACGGTATGGTCGCCGGCTCACCGCCGAAGTGCGATCTCGAGCGAGAGCGCGCAACCATAGAGGCTCTGTTGGAGTCCATCAGAGCCGGCTTGATAAAGTCTGCTCACGACTGCAGCGACGGTGGGCTCGCAGTCGCAATCGCTGAGTGCTGCGTGGCGGACCTGGAGAATCAGCATGGCGCCGAGGTGGATCTCTCAACTTGGGCGCGCATTCAGCAGCGTTGCCTGTTCTTCGGCGAGACCCAGGCACGGTTCGTGATCGGCACCGTCGCGTCCGCGCCGGTGATCGATATCGCGCGAAAGCACGGCGTACCGGCGCGAGTAATAGGTCGCGTGACCAGACCTTCGGATCCGTTAGCTATCGCCGCCGGAGGTATGGGCCTGGTGGCACCCGTGGCGCGTCTTTCGGCTGCGTACCACGACGCTATCCCAGCCATCATGTCGAGGCCAGCCGCTCAGGCGTCGCCGACTCGGCAGCGCCAGCACGCAGGTATCTGACATGTGCGGCATCTTCGGAGTATACGGCTCTCCCGACGCAGCCAATCTGACTCACCTGGGGCTGTACTCACTGCAGCATCGAGGGCAGGAGTCGGCCGGAATAGTTGCCGTGGACGATAGCGGAACCGCGCGCGCACAACGGTCCATGGGACTAGTATCAGAGGGACTCACCCCGTCCGAGCTCGAGGTTCTTCGCGGCGAGCTCGCCATTGGCCATACTCGTTACAGCACCGCCGGCTCGTCGACCATCGAGAACGCGCAGCCGGTGCTGGTGCGTTTCCGCGACGGTTACATCGCTCTGGCCCACAATGGAAATATCGTCAACGCGAGCGAGCTGCGGAGCGAGCTGGAGGACCAGGGTTCCATTTTCGCTTCGAGCATGGATTCTGAGATCATCGTTCACCGGATAGCGCGGTCCGCGGCCACGGCGCCAGAGGAAAGACTCACCGACGCTCTTCGCGGGGTCGAAGGCGCGTACTGTCTGGTTGTTGGGATTGGACACTCGCTGGTTGCCGCGCGCGACCCGCGCGGCTGGCGGCCGCTCGTGATAGGGCAGATGGGTGGGAATGGAACCGGCGCGATCGTCTTCGCATCCGAAACTTGTGCGCTAGACATCGTTGGCGCGCGATACCTGAGGGATGTGGAACCTGGAGAGATCGTGGTCGTGGACGCCACCGGCATGCGGTCCTACAAGCCATTCGAGCCGGCCGAGCTGCGCCGCTGCGTTTTCGAGTACGTGTACTTCGCGAGGCCCGACAGCCGGATATACGGCGGCTCCGTGGACCGCGCTCGTCGCGCACTGGGCCGCAGACTGGGCGAAGAATGTCCGGCACCCGGAGCCGATCTAGTCTTCGGCGTGCCGGATTCCGCCAACGCCGCAGCACTCGGCTACGCCGAGGCTACCGGCCTCCCGCTCGAGCTTGCTCTAATAAGAAATCACTATGTCGGACGCACGTTCATCCAGCCGCTGCAGGCCGATCGCGACGCCAAAGTCAAGGTTAAATACAATGCGGTTCGCGAAGTGCTGGACGGAAAGAGTGTCGTCATGGTGGACGATTCCATCGTTCGCGGCAGTACGACTCATGGATTGGTAGCCATGATCCGCGCCGCCGGCGCGAGAGAGGTGCATATGCGAGTGTCCTCGGCGCCGGTAACCGGACCTTGTTACTACGGAATCGACACGCCGTCGCGCGAGGAGCTCATCGCCGCCAATCTGACTGTCGACGAGATTGCCGAACACATCGGAGTGGATTCTCTCGGCTATCTCTCGCTCGATGGCATGCTCGCCGCGGTGCCGGGTGGTCCTGAAGGATTCTGTCACGCCTGCTTTTCTGGCGACTACCCGACTCCGCCGCCGGCCGACCCGAACAAGCTGAGGTTCGGATGCGGCTGCTAGGACTGCGCGCGTGTTCCGGCTGGATGACCGCCCCTCTCCATCAACGCGGCAAACGGTCGTGAGCAAGCTGGTCTATCTATTCGCCAACGGTAGAGCTGAAGGCACGCGTGACATGAAGGCCGTGCTGGGCGGCAAGGGCGCGAACCTCGCCGAGATGACCAATCTGGGCGTACCAGTACCACCGGGCTTCACGATCAGCGCCGAAGTCTGCATCAGCTACCTCCGTGATGGACAACCACCCTCCGAGCTCCGGCAAGAGGTAGAGCACAATCTGACACGGCTGGAAGAAGCTTGCGGACGAAAGCTCGGCGAGCGCGGGAATCCGCTTCTTGTTTCGGTCCGCTCTGGTGCTGCAGCCTCGATGCCGGGAATGATGGAAACCATACTGAATCTCGGACTGAATGAAGGCACCGTCGAGGGACTGGCGGCGCAGAGTGGCAATCCGCGTTTCGCGTACGATTCCTATCGGCGTTTTCTGCAGATGTACTCGGACGTCGTGCTCGGCATTCCGGTTCAGGACTTCGAGCATCTGCTCGGCGCCAAGCGGATAATCTCGGGGGTCGAGAATGATTCCGACCTGAGCGCGGAGGTTCTGAGCGCTCTGGTTCAAGAGTACAAGATGCTCGTCAAGGCAAAGACAGGCTCGGAATTTCCGGCGGACCCGGCGGTTCAGCTTTGGGGAGCCATCGAAGCTGTCTGGAGATCGTGGATGCTCAGGAAGGCCGTGGACTACCGGCGGGTGAACGGAATTCCTGAAACGATGGGAACAGCAGTCAACATAGTGGCCATGGTATTCGGGAACATGGGAGACGATTCCGGAACCGGCGTGGCATTCACGAGAAACCCGGCAACCGGAGAGCGCCGGTTCTACGGCGAGTTTCTCGTCAATGCTCAGGGCGAAGATGTTGTCGCGGGCATCAGAACGCCGCTGCATATAGATGAAATGAAGGAGCGCCTGCCGGGAGCGTACCAGGAATTGCTGGTTACCCAGGAGCGGCTGGAACGGCATTACCGCGACATGCAGGACATTGAATTCACTGTTGAGAGGGGAAAACTGTACCTGCT
>JBHENQ010000066.1:0-3436 GCA_046261975.1 Gemmatimonadaceae bacterium
AGTTGCCAAGCGTGTGTCACGCCGAGATGACGAACGGCGCAGGTATTACAACGTCACCTCGTTCGGCACTGCCGTCGCGCGCGCCGAGATGCGCCGGCTCACGCAGCTCGTGCGGCTGGCCCGCGCAACGGGCCTCACGCCTGAGACCACATGAGACTCGTCTCTCGCGTCTGCCTCGCCGCGGGTTTCGTCGCGATCTCGCTGGCTGTGCCGCCTCTGACGACGCAGAACCGGGATGCCGAGCCGGCAGACCTCGTCGGGCTCTGGCAGGCGAAGCGCCGCTTTGGTCCGGACGTCAGAGGCCGGCTCGTGATCGATCGGCCCGCAGCCGAATGGCGCGCGTCCATCGCTGGCCGCACTGCAGTCACTCGCATTGCGCACGACTCCGTGTGGTTCGCACTCCCCGACGGCGGAGGCTCCTTCATCGGCAGGTTCGACGCGCGCCGTTCCACGATCGTCGGGCACTGGATTCAACCGCGCACTGTAACGGACGGAAATACATTGGCCTCGCCGATCGTCCTCGCGAGCTGCGGCACGAACTGCTTCAACGGTAACGTCGTCCCGCGAGACGAAGAGTTCACCTTCTACATCAAGGTCTCGAAGCGCCCCCCACCTGACGGCGCGCTCGGCGCCTTCATTCGCAATCCCGAGCGCAACCTCGGCCGGTTCATCCGTCTCGATCACATCGAGATCGACGGGAAAGACGTCAAGCTGCTCGACGCCAAGGGCGCGTCCGTTGCGCAAGGTGTCATGCGTGACGGCGTGCTCACCGTCTATATCGAGAACCGCGGCGGCTCGTACGACTTCCGCAAAGTGCCCGACGACAGCTTCACTGATTTCTACGCGCGGGGCCGGCCCACCGCGTCGTATACCTACGTGCCGCCGCGGCAGCAAAACGACGGCTGGCCGGTTGGCACTCTCGACGAGGTCGGAATGTCTGCCGGCAAGATCTCGGAGATGATGCAATCCATCATCAACGCGCCGGCTGATTCTATCGGCGTGCACAAGCCGCATGGCATCCTCATCGCGCGTCACGGCAAGCTCGTCGTGGAGGAGTATTTCTACGGCGAGCACGGCGACAAAACGCACGACACCCGCTCGGCGTCAAAGACCGTCACGACAGTACTCCTCGGCGCCGCGATGCAGGCGGGCGCCAAGATCAACCCCGGCACCTCCGTGTACTCCGTCATGCAGCCGGCTGCGACCAATATCGAGCCGAGGAAGCGTGCGCTTACGCTGGAGCACCTCCTCACGATGTCTTCGGGGCTCGACTGCGACGACAACTCAGACACGTACAGCCCGGGAAGCGAAGACGCGGTCACGCAGCAGGACACGAATCCCGATTGGTATCGCATGATCCTCGGCCTGGGAATGGTCCGCGACCCCGGCGTACAGTCTGTCTACTGCAGCATCAACCCGCACCTTGCGGGCGGCGTGATCTCGCGGGCAACGGGCCGTTCGTTGCCGGACCTCATGTGGGAGCTTGTCGGGCAGCCGCTCGGGATGCAGCACTACTACATCCAGCTCACGCCGCTCGGCGAAGGCTACATGGGGGGAGGATGGCGCTTTCGCCCACGCGATTTCATGAAGTTGGGACAGCTCTATCTGAATGGCGGCACCTGGGGCGGGCGCCGAGTGTTGAGTGAGGATTGGGTGAAGCGCTCCACGGAGCCGAGATATCCGATGGGTTCCCTCTCGAAGTACGGGTACCTGTGGTGGGTGTGGGACTATCCGTATGAAGGGCGGAAGGTTCAGGCCTATTTCGCCTCGCGCAACGGCGGCCAGTACGTGATGGTGATCCCGAAGCTCGATCTCGTGTTTGCAGCTTACGGTGGCAACTACAATGATGCCGCGAACTGGACAACCGCTCGGCAGTTGGTGCCGCGTTACGTGCTCGCCGCCGTGCTCCCCGTGAAGTAGCCCCACTGGCGACTGGTACGCCAATGGCGTATATTGTCCGATGCGCTTTGTTGAGACTCCCGTCTTCACGGCGAGACTCCGCAGACATCTCAACGACGAACAGTACCGTGCCTTGCAGCTCGCGCTGGTCCTCCGGCCAGAGCAGGGTCAGCTCATTCCCGGCGGGGGCGGTCTACGGAAGCTGCGTTGGGGTGCGGAGGGTCGAGGCAAGCGCGGTGGAGTCCGGATGATCTACTACTGGGCTGTTGAGGAGCACGTGTGCTATATGCTCTTTATGTACGCCAAGAATGAGCAAGGTGATCTGACGCCCGCGCAGACCCGGGCGCTAGCTCGCTTGGTTCGGGAGGAGTTCAAATGAAAGCTGCAGCATTCGAAGAGCTGCTCAGGAGTGTGCGTCAGGCGGGGCAGATTCGCCGGAGCCACCGGAAGCCCGCGCGTACCACGACGTTCAAACCGGCCGATGTCAAGACGCTGCGCGGAGAGTTGGGCCAGTCGCAAGTGGAGTTCGCGCTAATGATCGGCGTGAGCGTGGCTACGCTGCGAAACTGGGAACAGGGTCGCCGCACCCCAGACGGTCCGGCACTCGCGTTGCTGCGCGTGGCCGCCCGGAATCCCGAGGCCGTGATCGAGGCGCTGCATCGAGGTTCGAGCCGCGGTGCGGCATAACATGTGCTGCTCCTCACTACTTTCTGCGGATTGCGGCGGATTACAGCCGTGAAGGAGTGCTTGCCCCGCGAGGCGTTTGTGGCACGTCTCTGCTCGCGATAAGGCTAGGCAAGTGACGCCGCTTTGAGCCTGGCACGCAACACATCTGCGCCTTCCCTCCATGATGAACAATGTCCCAGGCGGGTCAGACGTTGAAGACCATTGCTGGATGGACTCTTGTGGCGCTACTAACCACCGTCCTTGTGGCATTCATCGTTCGCGACTTTTGGATCGGCGCGAACGAGGACGTGGCAATTGCCGAGTGTACCAGCGCGTATACCCGAGCCCGGACCGCTGCCGAGTCCAGCTCCGTCGACTCGCGTCGACCGATCATCTCACGAGCCCAAGCCACGATAGCTCTTACGTGCGCCGCGCGTCGCCAAGCGGGCCAAATTGTGCCAGCTGCGCCGCGCTGAGAATCTCCGGCCCGGCTACTTAAACGCGGCGCGACTAGGCTGGCGGGCGAGTTATGGACGCACGCCTGCTTCGCCGATCTGGTGCCAAATACGTCGGCGGTTAACGCTCAAGTGAGCGACCGGGCTCATGGTCTGGTGCGACAAGGTTCCAACCTTCCGGCCAGTGGGTTCATCTAAGCCTTCATGAGTGACTCACCGTCGCCCACTCCTCGCTTGAAGACGCGGGCAGTTTCTCGGTCACGTCGCACGCGCAAATCCATGCTGACCCCACTATAGCCATTGACAATATAGCCTCTATGGATATAGTAAGGACATGCAAACGAATCGTGAAGATGTCGATGAGTTCCTCCCGCTCCCGGCCGCAACCTTCCACATCCTGCTGGCGCTCATGGACG
>JBHENQ010000067.1:0-13777 GCA_046261975.1 Gemmatimonadaceae bacterium
GTGCAGCCTGCACCTTCGTGATCGCTGCCGTCAACGTCGTCTTCCCGTGATCCACGTGACCGATCGTTCCCACGTTCACGTGCGGCTTCGTACGCTCAAACTTTGCCTTTGCCATGAAAATTCCTCTGAAGAACGGTGTCGCGTGTCGGGTGTCCGGTGTGGCCCACACCCCACACCCTACACCCTACACCCTACACCCTATGTTCTCGCGCAAGCTCGCGATCGGGATTGAACCGATGACCTCACCCTTACCAAGGGTGTGCTCTACCAACTGAGCTACGCGAGCACCCGATTCCCTCCCCCACCACCCCCACCCCGACCCCACCCGCTCCCCCACGCCACCCTCCGGTTCCGTCCGAACTCCAAGCGGGAGACGGGGCTCGAACCCGCGACATCAAGCTTGGAAGGCTTGCGCTCTACCAGCTGAGCTACTCCCGCAATCCGGCCATTCACCAACGCGCTCAAAATGGTGGGGGAAGGATTCGAACCTTCGTAGGCATAAGCCGGCAGATTTACAGTCTGCTCCCGTTGGCCGCTTGGGTACCCCACCAAACGCGCCATAAAGCGGCCGGGAACACGAACCACCGACGAGCCCGCACTCCCACCAGAGCTGACGGCGAGAATCGAACTCGCAACCTGCTGATTACAAATCAGCTGCTCTGCCAAATTGAGCTACGTCAGCGCATGGCCATTTTTGCGCGAGACCTATAGGATAACCAGCCCGAAAACAGGTGTCAAGTGAAGAGCAACCACGGATTTAGCAGAAGTCGCGACATCGCTCCTCGTTTCGGCGCAGATATCAGCGGATGAGCTTCCAGCGAGTTCCCGCGGGAGAATCTTCGATGCTGACACCGCGGCCTAGGAGCTCGGCACGTATCCCGTCCGCAACGACGAAATCTCCACGAGCGCGCGCCGCGACACGGGCAGCGATCCGCTCGTTCACCCAGGCCACCAGATCGCTCCCATCCGGATGGGCAGGCGTACTACCGAGCTTCGCAGACGCCGTGGTAATCCCTTCAGCGCTACTGGCCACGACTTCCGGGATAATGTCGAGAACGCCGTTGACCAGCTCGAGCCCCGCGCGAGCGCGTGCGATGACATCGCCGTCCGATTCGCGGCCCACCGTTCTGTCGAGCTCAGCGTTGGCCCGGCGGATGAAGGTGAACAGCGCACCAACAGCCGCAGGCGCGTTCAGGTCATCGAGAAACGCGGCTCTCGCCTCATCCTCCAGTTGGGCGGCAGCCTTGGCCAGCTCGGGAGTGCCAACGGAGGCATTGGCGAGCCTATCGGCAAACTCTCGGACACGCCGCACCGCGCTCGTGGACGCTTCAATTGATTCGTCCGTGAGATTGAGTTGCTTACGGTAGTGGGTGGAAAATACAAAATGCCGAATCGCCGCTGCGGAAACCCCCTGCTCCCGCAACGCCTCGACGGAAGCAACATTCCCCACGCGCTTGGCCATCTTCGCGCCTTCCGTGAGCAGAAATTCACCGTGACACCAGAAGCGCGAGAATGCGACGCCTGTCGCACCTTCGGATTGAGCGATCTCGTCTTCGTGGTGCGGAAAGATGAGATCGACGCCTCCACAGTGAATGTCGAGTGTGTCGCCCAGATAGCGGCGAGCCATGGCTGAGCACTCGAGGTGCCAGCCCGGCCTCCCGCGCCCCCAGGGCGAATTCCACACCGCACCCGCCTCTTCATCTTCGGGCTTGGCGGCCTTCCACAGGGCGAAATCACGGACGTCTTCCTTATTGTAGTCGTCAGCGGCCACTCTGGCACCGGCCTTGATGTCGCGTGTGTCGAGGCGAGACAGTTTCCCATAACCGGGAAAGCGTGCGATGGCGAAGTAGATCGATCCATCATCGGCGCGGTAAGCCAGCGAGCGCTCCATCAGAGCCTCAACGAGCGCGATCATCTCGGGAATGTGATCCGTGGCCCTGGGATAGTGCTCGGCACGCTGCATCCGGAGGAACTCGCGATCGCGGTGGAAGACCTCTTCCATAGGTTCCGTTATCTCCGAGATCGACTTCCCCTGCTGTGCCGCACGCGTGATGATCTTGTCGTCCACATCGGTTATGTTCATAACTTGAACGACGTCCCATCGCTGCAGTCGGATCACCCGTCGGAGCAGATCCTCGAACAGGAAAGTGCGGAAATTTCCGAGATGTGCGGGATTGTAGACTGTCGGCCCGCAGCTGTAGATGCGCACCGTATGTCCGTCGGCAGGAGCGAACTTCTCGATCCGCCGTGATAGCGTGTTGTAGAGGTGCAGTTCTGGCATTTTTTTGTGAGCGAGGCGCGATCGCCGCAGCTTGCGTCAAGGTAGACGCACGGTTCCTCGCGGTCAACGCGTGAGGCACAGGCGATGGCTGGTGCCATCGCCTGCCCACGTCCGTTGATTGGGGTGTCTTCAGGCGGTAAGACTACAGGATCGTCCTGACGCAGTCAGCCAAGCGGCGTGTGGCATCCCCGTACTGGGCGATGGCATCGGCCAACCTTGCCAGCGGTGGTGCCAGTATTCCTGGGAGACCTCCTATCGCGCCGGCCAACTCGGCGATTCTGGCAGCAGCGTCCATGGCCTGTGCGATCTCGCTAACGCAAGCATTCCCCTGGGCCTCAACCGGCTGCGGTCCGGCCCAGCCCGCGAGCAACCGGATACTTTTTCGAATTGCGTGAGGAAGCCGAGCGCTTGGAGGTATCGTCTCCTTCAGCACGGGCGCTCCAGATTCATTCAGGTCGGTTTTGAGAACTTTGCCGTCCCCGTGCAGCAGGATCTGGCGCTTCCCCGCTTCCATGGTGCTCTCCACGAGAAGCTTGCCGTTCTGCACGTGACGCATGCGCGCCACTTTCCCGTTCTCAACTGTGAGGTAGAGCGCTATCGTGTCGCCGCTGGCGGTGACGCGAGTGAAGACGCGCTCGCCGTGCTGCGGCCCGGGAGGGGAATGCACCGAATCGGAACACGCCACGACTGCAAGAGCTGTCGTTGCGAGTATGAGTGATGTGAGCTTCATGGTTACTCCGTTGTGCACGTATGATGGTGGATGACCTGCCAGAACAGAGGCGATTACTTCAGTTCACAGATCGCTACTTGTTCCGCTGAGCGACTCCATTCGACTATGGCGTTTGCGAGCTCGCGAGTGTTTGCATGGGTGATCACGTTGATAACGACCTGAATAACGAGCGATTCCGTGGCTTTCTCGAGACTCTCCCATTCTTTCTCGCACCGCGACGTCGACTGAGCTTCCAGCGATCGTGGTCCGGCGAGGTTTGCGAGCAATCGCGCTTCGCTGCGAACATGATTCCCCAGCTCCATGAGCTTCGCGGGCTGCAGGGAGTCGCTACGCTCCATTGCGAGCAGCGCAATGATTCCGGCAGCTGCCAGCGCCTTGAGTTGCATCGATGACTCCGGTGTATGTGGCCTGCGCTAGGTTCCGTGGAGTTTCTTGTTACCGGCAGTCTCTCAAGCGAAGGAACGGTCAGCGCAGCTTCGAGCGCCACGACACACGCAGTCAAGTTGAGATTTACCGCGCGAACTGGATCCTCTCGCTGCGATCCCGTTCACGCGGCAAGTATCTCATCTGCCTCTGAGGAATCCGTCATCGTCACAACGCGCATCGGGACAGTTTCTCGCTTTGTGGCCGTCCTCACAAAAAGCGAAAAGGCCGTCAGATTCTGACGGCCCAAAACGCTTCGTCTAGCCTGGCAGGCTCAACGCGACCGCGCAGCCTTCTTTTTTCCGGACCTGCCGAGTTTGGCCATGCGCTTCCTATGGAAAACATCGACCGCATCGGCGATGGGCGTCGGATCGTAACGCACGGGATCGGTGGTCGGCAGCCCGGTCTCTTTCTCGATCATGCGGATCGCATCCTTTGCCGCCCGGTCTGACAAATCGTACGTGTTGAGGGATACAGCCAGCGTTGGCGCGGGCCGCAGATGCAGCATCAGCGCCTCGTGGAGCGCAATGATCTCGCTTATCCTGGGCATCTTTACCCACGGGTTGTTGTACACGTGCTTGCGAGATGGCTGCGTGCACATGATGAACGCGTTGGGGAGCGATCCGTGTATGAGTCCAAGCGTGACGCCTGAGTAGCCCGGATGGATCACCGATCCCTGGCCCTCGACAAGAACTATGTCGGCGTCCTTGGCAGCGTCGATTACGAGCCTCTCCGCGGCGCCCGCGATGAAGTCCGCTACAACAGCGTCGACTCCGATTCCCTTGCCGTCTATGAGGATTCCGGTCTGACCGGTACCAGCGAATGCGACCTTACGTCCGCGAGAGCGCAGCGCGTTCTGCACCTGCAAGGCGGCCGTCATCTTGCCGATGTTGCAGTCGCTGCCAACTGTCAAAACCACTGTTGCACGAACGTTGCGGACCCGCCCTTGAGCCACCGGCAGGTCCCGCGGGGTTCTCCGAAGATCGTGAATGGTTACGCCGTACTCGGCGGCGAGAGCAGCAAGCTCCCGATCGTCGCCGATGAACGTATGCAGGCCACTCCATACATCGAGACCGTTCTCGATGGCCAGACGAATCGTGTCTCGCCATTCCTGCGGCAGCTTTCCACCTTGCGGAGCGATCCCTATCAGCAGAGCGTTAGGAGCCAGCGGCAGCGCATCCCGAAGCGATCCCTTAATGGGGATGTTGCCCCCGAAGCCAAGGATGTCGCTGACCTTCTTGCCCGCCCGCCGCGAATCCACCACCGCGACCACCCGCTCCGGCATATAACGGATGCAGGAATTTGCCGTCTTCGACGTCAGTGGTCCGAATTGGCCATCGGCAAGAATGACGAAGCGGCTTTCACGGTCCATCAGATCATGCTACTTGCTGATGCCGCTCGGCTTCGGTCCTTCCGATGATGTCGGGTTGCCCGGTGGTCGGAAGTATGGCGCCGCCCTCCGGTACGGGCGCCCGCACGACAAAGGCCTGGTCGCGAACCGTCCGCCGGAATCCCTGTCCCTCGTAGATTCTATTGATGAGGATGCGCCGGATGACGACCATGAAGACGGCCAGCGAAGGTACCGCCACCAGTAGTCCCACGGCCCCAAGCAGCCCTCCCAGAATGAGCACTGACATGATCGTGAGCACGGGCGGCAGATGAACCTGCTTGGCCATCACGAGCGGAGCGACCACGTTGGCCTCGAACACGTGAATGACCACACCCAGACCAGCCACGATCAGTGCGTGCGAAACCCCACCTGGACCGCCTAGCACGAAGAGCGCCGGCAACAATGTCGACACCAGTGTGCCGAAGAATGGCACTATGGCCACGGCGCCGGTGAAAATCCCAAACGTCAGCCAGTAGGGCACCTTGAGCAGGTACAGGCCCAGCGCTGTGAACGCGGCGAGGACCGCCATGGCGATGATCTGGCCGACGATCCATGCGCGCAAAGTGCGCGAGAGGTCCAGAAGCACATTTCGAACCAGATCCCGGTGAACCGGCGGAAACAGCGCGATGAGCCATTCGCGATAGAGTCCCGGATTGAGGGCCATGTAGATGGACATCACCGCCACCGAGAACACGTTGATGGTGACGTGCAGTATGGACACCAGCTTGGGGACGAGGTTGTTGAAGGTTCCCGACAGCTGCTGGTAGACCGCGAGCAGAGCGCGGTGCTCCTCCGGCTTCCACGTGGCCCTGAGCGCGGGAATGCGCGCGACCGCCCTGTCGATTCCCCGCTCCCAGTTGTCGATGTGGCTTGGCAGCACCCTGAGGAGCTGCTGCGTCTGCTCGACGACCGGCGGGACGAGCAACCAGAAGAGACCGACGATGCCGCCCAAGGTGAGCAGGATGGCGGTGACAAACGCCCACCTCCTGGGAATACGCGCTCGCAGATGCAGTATGTCCGTGAGCGCGCCAAGGTAAAGCGAGATCAGTATGGCAATGAACAGCAGCAGGAATATCTCGGCCGTGTGGCCGAGAAGCAGCAACAGCAGGATGGTGATAACGGTTGCCGCCAGGACCGGAGCAAAGCGGAATCGCCCGAGCGCGACGGGCGGCATGCCTATTTCCTCCTCTCACTCTTGGGAGGAGCGTCCTCGATGTCAGCGTGCACCGTTTCTTCATTCTTCCCCTGGCCGGTGCCAAGCTTCTTGCTCTCGTCAGGCGCGCCAGCCGGGAGAACGCCCATCTTCTGCTTCAGCGCCATGAGCTGCATGTCGGCACTGGTGGAAGAGGCAGCAACCTCGAGTCGCTTGAAGTCAGCCTGTAGGCGGTCGCCCGAAAACTCCTCATCAATCTCGGCGCTGGCCAGCAATCGGCGCTCGTTGTCTTCGATCTTCGACTCCATGCGAGAGAAGGCCTCGAATGCGGACTTCTCCGACATCGATGACATGGTCTCCTGGATGCGCTTCTGCGCCTCAGCACGCTTCTGCCTCGCGACCAGGAGATTCTTTTTGCGCTTGGCCTCTTCTATTTTCTCGTTGAGATCGCGAAGCGAGTTCTTGAGCTTCTCGGTTTCTGCCTTGTGCGATTGCCAGGTTGCGTCGAGCTGCTGGGCGTGAAGGCCATGTTCGTTGTGGCGCAGCAGCGCCTGCTTGGCCATGTCGTCGCGGCCTTCCTGAACGGCCAGCATGGCGCGCCGCTCCCAGTCTTGCGCGGACTTTACCTCGTTGTCCACCTGGTCTCTGAGACGCTTCTCATCGGCAATCGCGGAAGCGACCTGTTGCTTCGCCTGCGCGAGCTGAGAGCGCATGTCGATTATGATCTGGTTCAGCATCTTCTCGGGGTTTTCCGCCGAGGAGATGAGATCGTTGATGTTCGATCTGATGACAGATGAAAGGCGGTCGAATATTCCCATGGCTCAACGCGCCTCACGGAAGGGCGCCAGCTCGCGAAGATGCGAAGCAAGCGCAAGAGTCATCGATTCGAACGCAGCCTGGAACTCCTCATAGTCCAAATGCGACAACTCCATCGCCTCGGTGAGCACCACGGAATCACCCTCGATACCGTAAGACCCGTGCACCAGCTCGCTGGCGTTAAGCTCCAACAAGCGGCGAGAAAGATCCGCCACTGGACGATCGGCCGTGGGAAGGTCCATCACCTTCATGCGTATCAGCACGACCGGAGGTGAATAGTGGACCACAACATCTGCGTCGAGCTCCCCACCCGGCTTTACGAGCCACATTCCTTCCTGTAGTTCGCTGTACGTTGCGCCGTCCACGCGCAGGCGCTCCAGAAAGCTCTCGATGTCTTCGATGGTTACCATGAAACACTCGCTTAAAGTGAACAAAAAGAGTTGCCGCGGGATGCCGCAAATTTCGCCGACGTACTGTCCGTACGCGCTGTCAGCCGATCGTGTTTCGGTTCGCGGGAACTTAGCGACGCGAGCCGGCTAACGACAGACGTTACGGTGATCGCTTGAGCTGGACTAAGCGCTCTCTAGCCAGACGCCGGCCGGTAGGTGTCGCGGCCAGTCCGCCGCCGGCTGTCTCACGATAGCGAACGTCCATGTTGCGGCCGATTTCGCCCATGACATCGATAACTTCGTCTACCGGGATCGCGAAGGTGATGCCCGCTAGGGCCATCTCGATGCCCGCTAGCGCGATCGCCGCGCCTGTCGCGTTTCGGAAAACGCACGGCAACTCAACCAGTCCGCCTAGCGGGTCACACACAAGGCCCAGCATGCCCTGCATGGTGAGCGAGACAGCCTGACCTGCTTGTGAAGGCGTTCCGCCCAGCATTTCAGTGGCAGCTCCGGCTGCCATGCCCGCTGCTGCCCCGGTTTCTGCCTGGCACCCGCCTTCGGCACCGGAGAGCGATGCACGCTCGGCAACCACTGCGCCGATGAGTCCAGCGGTCGCCAGAGCATCGACGACGCTACTGTCACTGAGACCACGAGCGCTTGCAAGTCCGGTCAGTACTGCGGGCAACACTCCTGCGCCGCCGGCGGTCGGGGCAGCGACTATTACTCCCATTGCCGCATTCACCTCCTGCACCGCCAGCGCCCGCGCGAGGATATCTCGGAATGGGGTGTCGGCAAGCGGGCCGTCCGGACCTCCACCCTTGCGAAGTTTCGCTGCGTCCCCCCCCACAAGGCCTGATGCCGACCGGAGGTCACCGGGCATGCCTCGCTCCACAGCTCCGCGCATCACCGCCAGAGCGCGCTGGAGGACCGAGCGGATTTCATCCACGGACCGGCCCTGGTCCACGGATTCCGCCTCAAGGGCCACAGCCGACAATGTCTTGCCGCTCGCTTCGGCATCCCTGATGGCGTCGCCCAGAGCCTTATACACGTGTCCTGACGGTCACTAGCCGCTCACTTTGTCCAGACTTCGCACCCAACGCACCCAGTGGAGCGCGGCAATTCGTTCACGCACGCCTTCGCCGGGCGCTTCATCCAGATCAAAGACCATGAACGCGTCGCCGCCGCGGTGCTTTCTGGTAACTCTCATCGTCGCGAGGTTTATCCCTTCTTCAGCTACAATTCCGCAGATACGGGCGACTGAACCCGGCTGGTCGGCGGCAACGATAACCATTGTGTGCAACGAGCCCGATACCTCCACGGGAAACCCGTCTATTTCGGTAACCAGAATTCGGCCGGCACCAAGCGACGACCCAACCATGACGGCCGCATTGTCGGCGCGCTCCAACGAGATGCGTGCCGTGTTCGGATGGCCATCGTCCGAGATCGTGGTTTTCTCGAAGCGATAGTCGAGGCCCTCTCTTTCGGCTATGGACAACGCGTCCCGGATGCGCTCGTCGTCGGGTCGAAATCCCAGAAGTCCGGCGACGATCGCCTTGTCTGTGCCGTGACCTTCGCCGGTTCGCGCGAACGAGCCATGTAGCTCCACACTGGCGCGCTCCGGCGTGCCACCTACCAGACCGCGTGCCAGGAGCCCGATGCGGCAGGCACCCGCAGTGTGCGAGGAAGAAGGACCTACCATGACCGGCCCAATGATGTCGAGCAGGGAAACCATCAGCCGGCCCTCTCTTGACGATTCCGGCGAAGTAATGGCCGAAGGTAGCGGCCTGTATGAGATGCCGTGATCTCGGTAACGTCCTCCGGCGTCCCGGCGGCAACCACAGTCCCACCACGTGTCCCACCTTCGGGTCCAAGATCGATGATCCAGTCCGCTGTCTTGATGACGTCGAGATGATGCTCGATCACGAGCACGGTGTTCCCCTTCTCCACCAGTCGGTGGAGCACCTCCAGCAGCATGCGTACGTCCTCGAAGTGGAGACCCGTGGTTGGCTCGTCGAGAATATAAAGCGTTCTGCCTGTATCCCTCTTCGACAGCTCGGTTGCCAGCTTGACGCGCTGCGCCTCGCCTCCAGAAAGGGTGGTGGCGCTCTGCCCGAGGTGTATGTAGCCGAGGCCGACGTCCCCCAGCGTCTCCAGCTTTGTCCTGATGCGGGGTTGGTTCTCGAAGAAGCCGCTGGCGTCCTCAACTGTCATCTCGAGCACGTCCGCGATGCTTGCGCCGCGAAAGCGAATCTCCAGAGTCTCGCGGTTGTATCGTTTGCCCTTGCATACTTCGCACGGCACATACACGTCGGGAAGGAAGTGCATCTCTATCTTGACGAGACCGTCTCCCTGACATGCCTCGCACCGTCCGCCTTTGACGTTGAAAGAGAAGCGGCCCGGTCCATAGCCGCGAATCTTGGAATCTGGAAGCTCGGCGAACAGCTCGCGAATCGGTGTGAAGAGCCCAGTGTAGGTTGCGGGATTCGACCGGGGAGTCCGCCCTATTGGACTCTGGTCGATGTCTATAACCTTGTCGATGTGCTCGAGGCCGGTGAGACGCTTGTGAGTACCGGGAATCACACGGGCTCGGTAGAAATGACGTGCGAGCGCGCGATGCAGGATATTCTCCACCAGAGTCGACTTGCCGGACCCTGAAACACCGGTGACCGCGACGAACATTCCCAACGGGATCGAGACGTCCACGTTCCTGAGATTGTGTTCCTGGGCGCCCTCGATGCGCAGCACTCTTCCCTTCTGCGGAAGCCGGCGTACGCTGGGCAGTGCTATCGACGCCTCACCGCGAAGATACTTTGCTGTGAGCGAAGCCGGGTGACGAAGAACCTCATCGTACGTCCCTTCGGCGACGATGTGGCCGCCGTGCTTGCCCGCACCGGGCCCGAGGTCTATGAGGTGGTCGGCTTCCCTCATCGTCTCTTCATCGTGTTCCACGACTATCACGGTGTTACCCAGATCACGCAGATGGCGCAGCGTCGCGAGCAGGCGCGCGTTATCGCGCTGGTGAAGGCCGATGGACGGCTCGTCGAGAATGTATAACACGCCTACCAGGCGCGAGCCGATCTGAGTGGCAAGCCTGATGCGCTGCGCCTCTCCTCCCGAGAGAGACTCAGCCGAGCGGCCCAGTGTCAGATAATCGAGTCCAACGTCCACAAGAAAGCGAAGGCGTTCCCTGACCTCCTTCAGGATGGGCCCGGCGATGTCCGGATCGAGACCTGGCTTTCCACCGCCTCGAACAGGCAACGACTCCAGGAACGCCAGCGCCTCAGTGACCGGCAACTCCACGACAGCGCCGATGTTGCGCTCCCCAACGGTCACGCCAAGCGACTCCTTCTTGAGCCGCCGGCCGGCGCACACGGTGCATTTTGCCTCGATCATGTAGGCGGCGAGTCCCTCCCGCACAGAATCGGAGTTGCTCTCCTCGTAGCGGCGCTGGACATTGACCATGACGCCTTCCCACGAGAAGGGCGCATCGCCACGCGAAACCGAAAGGTCTGCACCAGCCGCTTGCTTCTTGCCAGAGGAGCCCTGCAGTATGGCGCTTTGAGCGCGCTGCGGCAGGACCCCCCAGGGCGTATTGAGGTCAAAGCGGTAATGTTTGGCCAGTGCTGGCAGGACCGTTTTCCGCAGGTATCCAGCGGGTTCACCCCACGGAAGAATCACACCCTCCAGTATGGAGATGCTGGGATCGCCCAGAATCAACTGGCCGCTCACCTCCCTGCGCGTGCCAAGACCGCCGCAAGCAGAGCAGGCGCCGAACGGCGAGTTGAATGAGAATTGCCTCGGCTCCAGCTCGGGCAGCGAGATTCCGCACTCCGCGCATCCGTAGCGTTCAGAGAAAACCTGGGGAGGCTCGCCATCCTGCCGCGCCACTTCGACTATTCCGTCGGCCAGCTTCAGCGCGGTCTCGAGCGAGTCGGTGAGCCGCGGTCTGTCAGCGGCGCGAACGGTGAGCCGGTCGACGATGATGGAGATGCTGTGATTCTGATTACGAGCGAGCTTTGGAGGGGATGCGAGCTCCTCCAGCCGGCCGTCCACGATAGCGCGAATGAAGCCCTGTTTCCGCGCGGACTCGAACAGGTCGCGGAACTCGCCTTTACGCCCCCGAACGAGCGGAGCACGCACCTCGATGCGAGTGTCTTCCGGCCACGTGAGCACCGTATCCCCGATTTGGGTGGCACTTTGCCGCTGAACCGCGCGTCCGCAACTCGGACAATGCGGCGTGCCTACCCGGGCATAGAGGAGTCGCAGATAGTCATATATCTCCGTGACCGTGCCGACGGTGGACCTAGGATTGTGCCCCGCGCTTTTCTGCTCAATCGATATCGCCGGCGACAGCCCCTCGATGGAATCGACATCGGGCTTTTCCATGAGGCCGAGGAACTGGCGGGCGTAGGCCGACAGGGACTCGACGTAACGGCGCTGTCCTTCGGCGTAGATAGTGTCGAACGCCAGCGATGATTTTCCGGAGCCGGACAGGCCCGTGATGACCGTCAGTCGGTCGCGTGGTATGGTTACGTCTATGTTGCGGAGGTTGTGCTCGCGCGCGCCCCGGATAACGAGTGCTTCTTCTGCCATAGCCTTGAAAGGTGGTCGGGGTGCCGGCGCGAGACAAGGCTACCTGATGTCCGGTAGTGGGTCAGTCCGAGTTCGAGGACTGGCACCAAGAAAGACACAGACGCGAGACGCCAGAAGTAAAGTCTCCGAGTTGCAAGAATGAGGTCACTCGGCGCTACACGAGCCCGCGTGATTCAGAACATTCGCGCCATGGAATGGTTAGTTGCGAGAGGGAGCTCACTCCATCGTGTGGCATGGGCGACTTCAAGAAACTCCTGGTCTGGCAGAAGGCACATGCAATGGCTCTGGCCGCGCACCGGGTCGCCAGCCGGATTCTCTGACTCTTATCAGTCAAGTCGTGGAAGTCCGAAAAATGCTGTATGGTCTCCGTCGTTATCTGGCTTCTCAGTCCAAGGACACCAAACAGGCCTAAGTGTTGGTTTCATCCTCGACCCTGAGGTCTATACTTCTGGCGTCTCGCGTCTGCGTCGTTCTTGGTTGACCTTCCGCTCCCAAACTGACCCACTACCTGATGTCCGATGGAGTGAGTACGGACGCCTGGTGGAAACGATGCACGATTTCGTGAAGTTCCAGTACGTCATTCGTCTACCTGGTATGCCAGGAACGGACGACGCACTCAGCGAAGCTGCATCCAAGGGTGCCACGCAACCGGAGTCCGACTCCCGCATCAAAGTTCGTATCGACGATCTGGCGTTCGTGGGCGGAGAGGCTATTGCATGGCCGGTCAATGAGCATCTGGCGCCCACTACCCCATTGCTACGACGCCTCGAGATCGCCGGTGGTGCCGCGCTCGCTTCCAAACTCCGGGTGGAGGAGCCGTTCCCGGTGGGATCGGCCGTGGTCTCTGACGCCGGAGATCTGCCGGCCGACCTGCTCGTGAGCGCGGTAATCGTCAGTGAGAACGAACAGGTAACACCGTCCTCCGTGCGGCGCGCGCTTACCAGCGCGCTTCAACGCGCCACAGACTGGCAGATAGAGAATCTCGCGTGCGCACCGTTCGGCCTAGGTGCCGGGAATCTGGACGTGGACGAGAGCGCCGAGATAATGGTCGAAGTGCTGGCACGGCACTTATCGCGCGCGTCATTCCCGGCAATCGTGACAATCATCGTGGAGAGCGAGTTGGAGCGAGACGCCTTCGCCGCCGCGCTGTCCAACCCGAATCGATGATTCGCCGCGGTGGTCTGGCGGCGGTGGTACTGGCCGCTTGGGGGGTGGGTCTGGTTCTTCTGACGCGACGAGAATTGTTTCGCGGGGACGAGGAGCGCCTCGCGCAGGCCGCAATGCTGGTGGCTCCAGGTGTCGAATACTACGCAGTGCTGGACGCCAGCAGCGGCAAGCACGTTGGATTTGCCAGCTCGAGCGTGGACACGACCCTCACAGGCATCGAAGTGAAGGAGTCCTTCACGGCGCTGGGACAAGGAGCGAACGCGACTGAGCGGGCTTCCGTGAGGACAGCTGCCTTACTGACGCGTGGTTTACGACTCAGGAGCTTCACATACGAGGTGAACCCTTCCTCGGGCGGGCTGCGGGTAGCGGGCCGAGTGATAAACGACTCTCTGCTGGAGCTTGTGACAGCATCCGGTGTTAGCGCGCCGGATACGCAGAGGTTTTCCGTTTCAGCGCAGCTTCTGGTTCCATCGGTCGTACCTCTTGGGATAGCACTTGGGGATAAGCCCAAGGTGGGAAAGTCGCGTCGGCTGAGTGTATTCGACCCCACTATCATGGCGCCAGTTACGGTATCGGTACGCCTGGCGGCGGAATCACTCTTTGTTGTAAGCGATAGTGCGCGCTTCGAAACCGGCAGGTGGGTTTCAGCGCACGACGACACGGTGCGCGCGTGGCGTCTCGAGCAGGAGGCCGGCACGGGCAATACCCATCTCATCTCGGGTTGGGTCGACAGCAAGGGCAGGCTCGTCGAGACGCGGGAGCTCTTCGGGTTCGCGCTCCGCAGAACCGCGTACGAGATAGCGACACGCAATGTCTCCGCAGCCTTCGCTAACGG
>JBHENQ010000068.1:0-76089 GCA_046261975.1 Gemmatimonadaceae bacterium
CGATGTGACGCGGGACGTCGCGAATCACGAGCCGTATTATCCTGTCGTCTATTCCTCCGTCGCATCCTTCGATACGCGAGCGGATCTCGGCGTCGACTTCAGGCGCGGAAAGTCCGCGTGCATGTATCGGCGCCAGGTCGAGCATTTTCCGGCTGGGCTCGAGTGCGTGAAAGCGGTGACGCGCCGTCTCCAGATCGTATTCGATGAATCCCTTTCCCGAGATTCCGGCCTCCCTTTCCTCCTGAATCTCACCCCAAACATTGGGCGTGGTGTATTCCAGCGCCCCCGAGTAATAAGTGTTCGGCGCCACCTTCCAACTATGGTAAACGTGATAGTGTCCGAGAGCCACGTAGCTCCAGCGCGACGAGCCCAAGTCCTCGTGAGTGATCACAGGGCTGGCGCGATCCATTCGGGTCATATACGACGGCAGCACGCCCTCCACCTCGCCGTGCAGCAGAAGCACATTGAACCTGGCTTCGACGCTGGGCGTTAGCGCCGGGAGCGCACCGATAGCGTGAGGGACTGCCAGGATCGAAAGGTTCTTCTCGGGGAACAACAGGCGCCGCGGCTCGACGTCGGCAACATGAATACCGAGCTGGGAAAACAGACGCAGAATGCAACCCGTCTCCGTCGATCTGGGCCCGTCGTGATTCCCCGATACCATGACCACAATGCTTTCCGGAGCCTCGATTCGAAGCCGGCTCAGCTGCGAGAAGGCGTGGATTATCGACGAATTGTTCGGCCGTACCGAGTGGAACACGTCCCCTGCAAAAAGAACGACGTCCGGCTTCAGAGCTATCACGCGGTCGATGGCACGCTGGAAAGCGCCGGCGATGTCCGCCTCGCGCTGGTTGAGGCCCTTGGGCGTCAGCCTGTGATACTGACGGAAGCCGAGGTGAAGATCGGCCAGATGGACTAGTCGCACAGCTGTAATCTAGTCCCTTGGCAGCCTCTCAGAAGGCACCTGATGTCACACTTTGGTCAAGGGGTTGGAGGCGGCGGCCGCTTGGTGGCGCGCATCCATGTGGATATGCGGCTCTGAACCCGGATAGGCTCGCCGCTGGCTCCTCCGGGAGGCGAAAGAGTGGAGTTGAGCGATATCGTCGCGCGCGAATCGGCCCACCATTTTCGTTTCAGGTCGACAACGAGAGTGCCCTTCATACTACCCGAAGATGTGATCTTGATGCCCTCCTCAGCCGCCCCTCCCGCGGCGGGATCCCGGGAGAGCGTACCACGCATCGAGATGAACGCGACCGCGCCATCGCGGGAGATTGAATCAAGCCGAAATGTGGAATTGAGCGTGGCTGCGCTGCCGGACGTGGCCTGTCCCGATACGGGAATAGGCATCACCTGCCGCCACGTGCTACCCACGGAAACAGGATGCCTTGGAAACGACGCCGGCATCTGAGCAGTAATCGACTGAAGATCGGGCGTAAGCGCACCAGCGTCATCCAGAACGGTAGCGGATCCTTCCGGGGTGATTCGCATCCGGACTCGCGATCCCTGGAGGGAGCGTCTGATGGATTCCGTTGGCGCGGCATTCCGCCCTCCGCTAGCGGAAATCGCTACGGAGTCGGTGACCGTGAGGACCACCGTGCCCTCGTCGTCGCTCGACTGCACAAGAACGCGCGATAGCAGAACCATGGAGCGCGTCATGGTGATCGTGGTATCAGCAACGCTGCTCCCAAGACGCCCTGTACCTCTCATTTCCTCCTGCTGCTCGAATCGCAGGTGCAGGGTATCGCCCACGCGCGGCCGGATCTGAAGCAGAATGTTGCGGCCTGCGTTCTGCGCGTTTGCCGCTGCAGCGACCCCAACCATGGCAATGTAGGCCAGCGCTCCCAGCATGCAGCCAGGGCGCCAAGGGTGACGGTCAATCATACGGATTTGCGAGCGGAAGCACCGCAAGCACGGGTATATTGTCAGTGCGCCTCGGCTCCACGAGCGCAGGTAATCTGGCAGCAAAGAACGCCCTGAGGTTACCGGGCCGCTCGCGAAGGGCCGCGTTCCGGGCTCGAACGACGTGCACTTCCTCGTGCAGAGCGATCATGTCCTGAACCCACTCGAGAGAAATCGATGGGTCGAGCTGGCGAAGGGAACGCCATACGGCGACCTCGAGCTTGACATCTTCCGCTTGTGGAAACCTGTCCACACCATCGCGACCCCTCATCACGGCGGGCCTGGGGAAGGTCACGAAAACTGGTTGCGTGAAATGCGGGTGGCGAACCATGAGCTGCCCCTTGGAGAGCGTTGCCAGCCTTGCCTTTATTGCCGGAGACAGCACCGCATAGCCTGGCGTCGCCAATTCATCCCCGTCCATGCGGCCGAAGAGCGCCGTGCCTGCATTCCCCACTACTCGCCTGTGAACTTGCGACCGGAATTGCTGCGCACCGAACAACACCAGTCCGAGATATCGGCCGCGCTCAGAAATATCGAGCAGCATCTTTCTTACGTATGTGTCCGGTCCATCACCCGGAGCATATTTGTTGAGCTCATCGACGAATACAACAACATGCTGCACGCCGAGGTCCCTCCTCTCCAGATGCTCGCGCAGCTTGGAGACCAGCCGAGCGAAGATGAGATCCTGTGCATCTTCCTCAGCCAGGGCGACGTCCACTACGTACACCGTGCGGTCTTCAAAGCTCCCCCATGGCAGGTCGCTCGTATTTCCGTCGTCCGTTACGAGGCCGGCGCAGCGAGTCGAGATGTTGGACAGCCGGTTCCGCACTTTCCGGATGGTGGCCACGTGGTGCGTCCGCCAGCTTTCACCGTTCCCATCCTCGAGGGTTCGGATGACATCGCGAAACCATTCGTCGAGCTGGGCAAACGTGCGCACCCTGTAGGTTTTCCGTCCGCTCTCCAATCTCGTATCGGAGAAATCCCGGTCGAGAATTCGTTCGCGAATGAAATCGATGAGAGCGTCGGCCTTCGCATCTACATCGTCCTTGTTGAGCAGCACATCTGCGAACTGCAGGACCTCACGCAATCCCCATGTCAGCGGCTCGACGTTGTGAAGAAGCTCCGGGTTCGAGCGTAGCGTCGCGAGCGAGAAACCATCGGGCTTGTACGGCGCGAAGTAACGCACGTTCTCAAACGGGGCCGGAATTACACCAAGCTTGCCGTACATCTCACGATCGGCATCGTCCAGATTGCCTGGAAGGTCGAGAAAACAAAGATCCGGTCCCTTAACGTTGAAGCAGACGGCTGCGACCGCACCCTTGTCCGCTGGGAAATGGGTGAACAGCGATGCGAGCAGCCACTCGACCGCGCTTGTCTTTGTAGCCAGGCCTGATACGCCCGTAATGTTGAGGTGTGCCGCCTCCGGACCGAGAAGAAAATCGGCATCCAGATAGATTGGCGAGTCCATTCCGCCCGACCGATAGAGTCCCACCGGGACACCCGTGTTCGAACCTGCCCTGGTGTAAGCGTCCATCCTCAGCGCAACCGTGACGTCGCTGTCCGTCGCCAGATACACCTGGCCAATCGGAACCGGCTGCAGAGGCTCTTCAGGTAGCTGCCGCAGGACGGCTGCTGTGTAAAGCCGCACCTCGGTACGCTCCGTGGGAGCGAGTGGCGGCCGGCCGGGATCACCGTCGAAACCAATGACGTCGAAAAGGGGGGATTCGAGATCACTGTAGCTGAACCCCTCCACCACCACTCCGTAGACCTGCGGTATCATGCCACCGACCGGCTGTGTGCCCTCCACGCGCACTATGGTTCCAATGCCCACCGCGGAATCCAGCGCCGTCCAGAAATGGAACTCGTTCGGCGTATTAGGCTTTCGCTCTGTGGCCACCACGCGTCCGAGAGATCGCTGAGGCGAGACGCCGGCCTCCGTCATGTTGTTACCGCTCGCAGAAACTCCTCACAGTTGCGCACTCCGTACGCCAACCTGTCCCACCTTGCATCCGGCATGGAGTTTGGCTCGGTCTCGGCCAACACCCATCGCGACACCTCGTCGGCGCGAGCGCCAGGATCGTCGGACTCGGCCACTTCGATTCGCACCAGTCCCCACAGGGCGTCGCGGTTGGCGTTGTTTCTCACGCGCAGGTACCAACTATGGACGCTGCTGCGACCACGAGGCGCGATTCTGAACACGCTCGACCGTTCGCCGCATCCTAGCCGTAGGACTGTCCTCAGAGCTTCGCCGTTTGCGTAGAGCGCCAGATGACTCTTCACCACCCCGACACACAAGGGAGATCGCGCCACGATCTCGCTGGCGCCGATTCCTCCATCGACGAAGAGCGGCGAGTGCTCGGTGGCGCACCATGTTCCGGCCACTAGCTGCTCGACAGCATCGCGATCGCGGGAGACAGCATTGCGAGCCCGCTCGAGAAGCTCTAGCGGATGGGCGGAAGGGGGTGGAGAATGGTCGTCGCGCGGAGTGGTGTCCCGGAGCGCGCCTGGGACCGCCTTATGAAGAGCGTCGCGATCGACGAATGCGAGCGGTGCATAGACTCTGCGCTCCACGACCGGGGGCCGCCAGCACGTCAGTCTCCGGTCCGCGCGAACCCGTATGGCCGCCGCAACAGTCCCGTAAACGATGGGCGCGAGGTCTAGCCTGCCCATCACTCTGCTTTCCTGAACACCGTCCAGAAAGGCGTGGAACCTGGGGCCGGCATTCGGCGCCCCGCCGGGCACGAGGCGGGCATGAAACGTTGCATCCTCGACGCCTGCCGCGTCTACAATATGCGGGAATTCGGCATTAACCGGCAGCCGCTCCAGCGGTCCACTCGCCTCCGCCAGTACCCGTACGTTCGGGACATTCTGCACAATCGCACGAAGCACAGCGCGAAAACTCGTCACCGATTCCACGGAACTGAACGTTGGCGTCTTCCTCCGAAATGCAGCGACGACACCCATTGTGGCCTGTCCGCCTGGCTCTCGCGAGCATCCTAATGGCCGCGGCAGCGTGTGACAAGACGAAAGAATTCATCAATTCCGGCCAGGCAGCCGTGCCGCCCCAACTCGATCCCGCAGACGCCCTGGACCTTTCAGCCAGGCCAGTCATTCTCTTCCAGGTGTTCGGAGAAGCCGAGGACCCGCGATTGATCCCCGTCGCCGCCGTGATAGGTAAGAAGCTGCGGCAGATCAATCTCACTCAGGAGGGCTGGCGAAAGTTCGACGCCATGTACCTGGGCCGCGACAGCGTGTACGCTCTCTTCTCCGATGGCCGGGCGCAGGGAACGGTTCGCGTTAAACGAGGAATGTGGGAGGACCCGGACGATCCTCTCTATTCCCTGCCCGGCTGTGTCACACTGACGCCCGTAGCAGCAGTTCAGATGTCGACGACGATGAAAACGGAATTCACTGTGGAGTTTCTGGCCGCGAGCGATCAGCTGGGAGAAGAACGTGCAGGCGCGCAGCGACTCGCAGGCGCGGAAGTGGCCGCTACCGCGAGACGCCTGGCTTATGAGGCCGCGACAGGGGCCGGTATTACCCGAAGAATGCTCGATTCACTCGACTTTCGCGCAGTCGCAATTCGCACGGGCGCCGGCACGCAACCAACGATAGTCGCGTCATTCGTGGATCCCGCGTCGGAAAACCCGGGCCCGGAGTCGGCGCGGACAATACATCTTCTCCTGATAGCCGATACCGACAGCGCTGGAACCTACACGGTCACCTATCTTCATCGAGTCAATGGACCGCTTTCAAGCGCTGCCTTCAGGCGATACTTCGATCATCTCAACGTCAGCGGCGACGCCACGGATGAAATCGTGCTCGAAGGCTGGCGCGTTGGAGGCGATACGTATCTCTCAGTACTGAGCTTCCGAGACGGCCAATGGGAGGAGAGCTTCAGGTCCCGACCTAACTGGTGTCTGGATGAGCGGAAAAACTAGTATCAGAATAACCGCGATACAGCAGCCACGGATTACTCGGGACACCGACCGAAACCCCAAAACGGCAGCCACGGATTGACGCGGATAAACGCGGATACCCCGAGCAAGCGGCGTATCCACGGGAGCGCCCAACATTCCGTGCAATCGGTAGCACGCCCGGAAATAGTATCCGCGTTCACCGGCCTAATCCGTGCCGCATTTCGCAGTTGTCTGTGTTCGTCCGTGTAATCTGCACCCAGCAATCTCTCGTTCACGATTTCCATTCACTCCAGGCCCATATCCCAGGCCTGCTCGAGATCTCCTTTGGAGTAGGCACGAAATGCCGTCAGCGTCTGGGTGCGACGGATTCCGGGAATCTGAGTGAACTGACCGGTCACTACCTCGGAAATGCGCTCGAATTCCGGCACGCGAACGATAGCCACAAGATCCCACTCCCCGGCGACGGAGTAGACCTCCGCGACTCCTTCGATGCCGGCCAGCTTGCCAGCGCATTGGGGAATGAGCTTCGGCTCACACGATATCAAGACGATTGTTGTGATCACGACACTTTGGGAAAGGGTGGAACGTTGAGCAGCCACAACCCCGAAACAGTGTTGCGAGCGTCGACATCAACCAGTACGTCAGTCGCGATTCGATACGTGCGGCTCGCGCGGGATGCACCGAGTCTGAAATGGATTGTTCGCTCTGCGCTATCAGTCTCTGCTGCGATAGGTGTGTCCACCTCCAGCATAACCACGCCGCTCTCCGAAGCCGGAAGCGCCAACCGCAACAGCGCATCACCCGTGACCTCCGGTGGAGCCAGACCCGCGCTGCTCCGAACATCGGGCCAGACCGCTACTTCCACGCCGCTGACGTAGCCCGAAACCACGTCGAGCACCAGGCAACATGCGTCCGGGCCAGCCAGTTCCACCGAACCGGTTACGCCCCCCCCCTCACCAGCGTGGCTATTGGGCAGGACCGCGCTAAGTATTTCTGTGTCCGCATCCCAGCGGTATGTAACGTCACCAAGCACGGCCCGCGCTGGTTCGACCAGAACATCGAGTTTCACCGCTCCCCCCACTCGCGTCAGGTAATCGACTGCCGAACCCCAATGTGCGCTCTCAACACGACTCCACCGAACGCAAAATCATGCAAACAGGACCATTTTTTTGCGCGACACGTGTCAGGTGGCCAGCTCCCGGAAGACCGACACTATGCTCTTGGCGCCGCTAACTACGCTGTCGAAGAGAGCGGCGTAGGACATTCTTATCCAGCTCGGCGAACCGAAGGCAACTCCCGGCACCACGGCTACGTCGTGACGCTCCAACAGCTCGCGGGCGAAGACGGAGCCTGCATCCGGGTTGCCCCGAATAGCAGCACCAACATTCAGGAATAGGTAGAACGCCCCTTCCGGCGGTATGCATTGGAGGCCGTGCTCTTCTGCAATTATCTGGAGCGCTGCATCTCTCCTGCGCCTGAACTCATCTACCATTGCCGCGATGGCAACTTCAGCCGCGGCGCGGTCCGTGAGCGCCGCCAGCGCGGCATGCTGCGACACAGCCGCTGAGTTGGATGTCGTGTGTGACTGGAAGGCAGCGCACGCCTGAGCAAGCGAACGCGGCGCTATCGCCCAGCCGATGCGCCAGCCAGTCATGGCATATGCCTTTGCGACACCGTTTATCACCACCAGTCGATCCCGCGATGTGGCGACATCAAGCGTCGATGCAGCGCGCCCAGAGTAGGAAACCCGGTCATATATCTCGTCGCTGATGACCCACCACCCGTGGTCCTCCGCGATCGACAGAATATCCTTCAGCTCAGAGTGTGTGTAGACAGCACCCGTTGGATTGCACGGAGAGTTCAGCATCAGCCCTCGCGTGCTCGGAGATGCCGCGCGAGAGAGATCTTCAGCGCTTACCTTGAGCCCACGAGCAGGATCGCCGCGTACGCTCACCGGCGTCGCACGGGCCAGACCCACCATCTCGTAGTAACTGGTCCACGCCGGCGTCGGTATCAGTACCTCGTCGCCATCGCCGAACAGAGCGAAACACGTATTGAACAGAGACTGCTTTGAACCGGTTGAAACGACGACCTCCCGCGGATCGATGGAATCCTGCCCCGTGTAAACGGAATTGGCCTGAGAGGCAATCGCCTCGCGCAACGGCAGAATGCCTTCCGTCGCCGTGTATTTCGTTGCGCCAGCGTCGATCGCGCGTTGAGCGGCACGCCGGATGAATTCCGGCGTGTCGAAATCCGGCTCGCCGGCGCCGAGGTCGATCACATTGCGGCCGGCAGCCCGAAGCGCCCGGGCCCGCGCGGATACGGCGATCGTTGCCGATTCCTGCATACCGGCAATGTTAGGCGACGGGCTGAAGTTTCTCGTCAGGAGAGTCTGTGGCACAGCTCAAGGAGTGAGGATGTTAGTGAGGCATCGGCGACGACGGAAAATCCTTTGAATCTCGTCAGTTTCGTCGTTCGCAACGCGCGATCCGATATCCATCACATTGGCGCCATGGAGGCGCCTGCGGTAAAGTATACCGCGTGCCACGCGCTGCCTCCATACCTCCCTACTCCCTCCACGCCCATACCGTTCCTTGTCACTGTTCGTCTTCCCTCGTGGCGGTTGGATAGAGGTCATCGCCGGCGTCATGTTCAGCGGCAAGAGCGAGGAACTGATCCGTCGGGTGCGCCGCTCGATTATTGCTAAGAAGAAGATCCAGGTCTTCAAGTCGCATATCGATGACCGCTACCAGGGCATCTATACCGTGTCCAGCCACGACGGGAGGACCGTCGAGGCAATTCCAGTGGACTCGTCCGCCCAGATCGTACAGCATCTCAATCCACTGGCTGATGTCGTAGCTATCGACGAAGCGCAGTTTCTGGACGAAGGGGTTATTCCGCTCACCACCTCACTTGCCGCGCGTGGAGTACGGGTTGTAGTGGCAGGCACCGACACCGACTTTCGAGGCGAGCCTTTCGGGTGGATGCCACAACTCATGGCGGTGGCGGACGTGGTGGATAAGCTGCACGCTATCTGCGTAGTGTGCGGTGGGCCGGCTAGCAGGAACCAGCGTCTGATAGAAGGAAAGCCGGCAAACTACAACTCGCCCACAATAATGGTGGGCGGCAGTGAGTCGTATGAGGCGCGGTGCCGCCACTGCCACCAGGTGCCGCCAGCCGACGCCAGTCAGGTGCGGCTTCTCTAGCTAAACAACCGTTTACAAGCGGCTGCCCGATTATGCCCCGCTTTTGACGGACGTGCCGTGCCACGGCACCGTTATTGACTTATCTTGTAGCATGCTTCAGGTCGGTCTTACCGGTAACATCGCCAGCGGGAAATCCACCGTCGCCCGGCTTTTTGCCGAGCGAGGCGCCGTTCTCATCGACGCCGACGTCCTCGCGCGGCGGGCAGTGGAGGTGGGAACACCCGCGCTCAGTGCAATCACTGAACGCTGGGGTGATGATATGCTGGCTGCGGATGGGTCACTCGACAGAGCCGCTCTTCGGCGGCGCGTGTTCCAGGAGCCCGAAGAGCTCGAAGCGCTCAACGCCATCGTCCATCCCGAGGTGGGCAGATTACGAGACGAGGAAGTTGCTGCGGCGCGCGAGCGCGGCGAGGAGGTGGTCGTCTGCGACATCCCGTTGCTTTTCGAGCGGCGGTTGGCCGACGAGTTCGACCGGGTTGTGCTGGTCGACGCGCCTAGGCCAGATCGACTGGAGCGGCTGATGCGCGACCGCGGGATCGATGAGACGGAGGCGATGAACATGATAGCTGCGCAGATGCCGGCAGAGCTCAAGCGAGCGCGCGCCGACTTTGTGATCGAGAATTCGGGCTCGCTCGACCAACTTGCAGAACGCGCCGGCGAAGTCTGGATGGCGTTGCAGAGCGCAGCTCGCGACGATTCGGAGCAGCAATCCGTCTTGACACGTTGAGCCCGGCGTCGCAGTCTGCTGCGACGACCTATTCCTGCGCCTCCACCACACACCTCGGAGCACCAGTGGCCAATGTCCCGGACGATCTCATGTACACCGAGGAACACGAGTACGTAAAACTCACCGATGAGCCCGGGATAGTGCAGATAGGGATCACTGATTACGCACAGGGCGAGCTGGGCGACGTCGTATACGTCGAGTTGCCGAAATCCGGCGACAAGTTCGATAAGATGGATGTTTTTGGGACCATCGAGGCTGTGAAGGCTGTGTCAGAGCTCTTCTGTCCCACAGAGGGAGAGGTCATAGAGAGCAATGAGCGCCTGGACCGGGAGCCCGCTCTTGTGAACACCGATCCTTATGGAGACGGCTGGATGATCAAACTACGTCTTGCCAGTGCAGGCGCGCGCGAGGAACTGCTGACACCCGAGGCCTACAGGAGACACATCGGCGCCTGATACTCAGCCGTACGATTCAACTGGCGGGCAGGTACAGACAAGATTTCGATCACCGTAAGCGCTCTCTATCCTCGCTACACTGGGCCAGAACTTTCGCTCTCGCGTCCAGGGCGCCGGGAAAGCCGCTTTCTCGCGAGAGTATTCATGCTTCCAGCTGTCGGAGACGACTCGCTCGAGCGTGTGAGGCGCATTCTTGAGTGGATTGTCGGACCGGTTCGCCGTGCCACGTTCTATCTCGCGGATTTCCTCCCGAATCGCGATCAGTGCATCGCAGAAACGGTCCAGTTCCGTTTTTGACTCGCTCTCCGTGGGCTCGATCATTAGGGTGCCGGCAACCGGGAACGAGACTGTCGGCGCGTGAAAGCCATAGTCCATGAGCCTCTTGGCGATGTCCTCAACCTCCACACCAGCGGATGTCTTCAACGGCCGAGGATCTATGATGCATTCGTGGGCCACCATGCCGTTGGATCCTTTGTAGAGCACCGGGTAATGCGGCTCGAGCCGCCGAGCCACGTAATTCGCGTTGAGGATGGCGACCTTCGTCGCATGCGTCAGGCCTTCGCCACCCATCATCTTTATGTAGAGGTGCGAAATGGGGAGTATGCTGGCACTCCCCCACGGCGCCGCCGAAACCGGACCCGTCGCCTCTTCGCCCCCGACGTCCACCACCGGATGACCCGGCAGGAACGGCACAAGGTGCGCCGCGCAGGCGATCGGTCCCATACCGGGTCCCCCCCCTCCGTGCGGAATGCAGAACGTCTTGTGCAGGTTGAGGTGACAGACATCGGCGCCGATATCGCCCGGCCGGCAGAGGCCGACCATGGCGTTCATGTTCGCACCGTCCATGTAGACCTGCCCGCCGTGCGAGTGCACGATCTCACAGATATCACGGATGGCTTCCTCGAACACACCGTGGGTGGAGGGATACGTAACCATGAGAGCCGCCAGATCGGTGCTGTGCTGATCAGCTTTGGCACGCAGGTCGCCCAGGTCTATGTTGCCGCTGGCGTCCGTTAGCACGACTGCGACTTTCATCCCCGCCATAACGGCGCTGGCCGGGTTCGTGCCGTGTGCCGACTGCGGAATCAGGCAGACATTGCGCTTGGAATCTCCGCGCGATTCATGGTAGCGCCTGATTACCAGAAGCCCGGCGAACTCCCCCTGCGAACCGGCATTCGGCTGAAGCGACACACCGGCGAACCCTGTGATCTCTGCAAGGGAGGTCTCAAGCTCGTCGAACAGGGCACGGTAACCTTCCGTCTGCGCTGCCGGCGCGAACGGGTGAAGTGCGCCGAATTCGGGCCATGTCACCGGAAACATTTCCGTAGTGGCGTTCAGCTTCATCGTACACGAGCCGAGCGGAATCATCGAGTGGGTGAGCGAAAGGTCTCGCGATTCGAGCAGCCGGAGGTAACGCAGCATCTCGGTCTCAGAGTGGTGCGTGTTGAATACCGGATGCGTGAGATATTCGCTCGTGCGCGCAAAACGCTCGTCGTAGCGTTCGTCCAATCCTTCGACCAACTCTTCCGCAGCGAAAAACGGCGCTTCACCGCCGTTGAAAATAGCGAACAGATCGGCCAGGTCTTCCGGACGCGTTGTCTCATCCAGCGAAATCGTAACGTTGTCGCGATCCAGCACCCGCACGTTGATCATTCGCTCGCGCGCGACCCGAAGCAGAGAATCCAGATCGCGGCCACCTAACTTCACGTGCACGGTATCGAATATCACGTCGTGAGTAATAGCGTAACCGAGCCGTTTCAGTCCCTCTCCCAGCACGAGGGCCTGTCGGTGCGTGTCCGAGGCGATACGCCGAATGCCGGCTGAGCCATGCCATACAGCGTACATGCCGGCGATCACCGCGAGCAGAACCTGCGCCGTGCACACGTTGCTGGTCGCCTTCTCACGGCGGATGTGCTGCTCGCGCGTCTGCAACGCCATCCGCAGAGCGGGCCTTCCGTCCGCGTCTCGCGAGATCCCGATAATCCTTCCAGGAAGCTGGCGCTTGAAATCGTCGCGCGTGGAGAAGTAGGCTGCGTGCGGCCCACCGAAGCCGAGTGGCACTCCGAACCGCTGAGTGTTGCCGACGGCCACGTCCGCACCCCACTCCCCCGGCGGCACCAGGAGCGCCAGGCTCAGGATGTCTGCCGCGGCGGTCACCAGTGCGCCTGCGAAGTGTGCCCGTTCGCAAAAATCACGATAGTCGTGCACGGCTCCGTCGGTCGCGGGGTACTGAACCAGCGCTCCAAAGACGCCAGCATCGAAATGGAAGGTATTGTGGTCGCCCCTGACCAGAATAATTCCGCGTGCCTCGGCTCGCGTTTGTACCACATCGATGGTCTGCGGGTGGCACGTCTCGGACACGAAGAACCTGTTCTTGCTGCTACTGCCCACGGCGCTGAAGCACATCACCATGGCTTCGGCGGCCGCAGTGCCTTCGTCGAGCAAAGAGGCGTTCGCAACGGGAAGACCGGTCAGATCGCTGACAGCCGTCTGAAATGCAAGCAATGCCTCCAGGCGGCCCTGCGCGATCTCCGCCTGATAAGGCGTATAAGCGGTGTACCAGCCGGGATTCTCCAGCACATTGCGTTGGATGACCGCTGGAGTGATACAGGCGGAGTAACCCATCCCTATAAACGACCGGAACACTCTGTTGCGGCTGGCGATGCGCCGTAGCTCGCTCAGTTCCTCATACTCACTCCGCCCCGGATCGATCGCCAGTGGACGGCGCAAGCGGATACGCCGAGGTATGGTGGCATCGATCATGTCATCGAGAGATCCGTACCCCAGGAGATCGAGCATGGCAGCGATCTCTTCGTCGTTGGGGCCAACGTGCCTCGGCACAAAGCTATCGGCGACGGTAATACGTGCAGGTTTGCTTGTTATTGTCATAGATTCCTTATGAGCCGCGAAGCCTCGCTGACGAATATATCCTGCGCCCCGGGAGCGGGGAGTGGCAGTCGGAAGGGCGATCTCGTGGGCCGGATGGCAGAATCCCGACTATACTACAGGCAGTCGTCATCAGGACACACTTCTCCCGATATGAAAGCGCGGTGGCGATCCCTTCAGACACCTCCCATGCGTGGGTCCGCAAACATGGCATTGGACGAGTCGCTGATGCGCTTAGCCAGTGAGACGGGAGAATGCATACTGCGCGTGTATGAGTGGTCGCGGCCGACGTTGTCGCTGGGAAGAAATCAGCCGGCTCGAGGACGCTACGATACTGCGCGAGCACGCGAGCTCGGCGTCGACATTGTGAGGCGTCTGACGGGCGGGCGCGCAGTGCTCCATCACCGCGAAGTTACCTACAGCATCGCCGCACCCGCTATCGCCCTGGGTTCACCTCCAGAATCGTACTCATGGATCAATCGTCTCTTGTTGGATGCCCTTCGCCGTCTAGGCGTAGGCGCTCGCGTGGCTGAGCCTGGGACCGCGGCACCTCGCCCCAGTCTGGCGCCTTGCTTCGAATCACCCGTGGCTGGCGAGATAGTTTCCGAGATCGAGGGCCAAGCTAGGAAACTGATCGGCAGCGCACAATACAGGGAGCGCGATTCCCTGCTGCAGCACGGATCGATTCTGGTAGACAACGATCAGGACCTAGCAACTATGCTTCTGGCGCGCTCCGCGGATGTGCTGCCACTGCCGGTGCCGGCAACGCTCCATGGATTGTTGGGACGCGTACCAGTGGCGGACGAGGTATTCGCCGCCCTGCGGTCTGCATTAGCCGACGCTACAGGCGGACAGGCCGCCGTTCTACCATTCGATGGCCCGCTGAGAGTGTCGGCGCTGGACGAAAATAGACGCTATTCTCAAGACGCATGGACCTGGCGCCTCTGAAGCTGAGTCCCTCCACTCCCACCTTTCTTACACTATGCGACTTCGTTCTCTTGTTCCACTTGTAGCCGTCCTCGGATGCGGCACGGCTGACTCGCCGGCGCCCGCCGAGCGCTCGGGCGATTTGGGCGGTACGCTGGTTATCACCGTAGCCGCGGACGCGGACGTTCCAGTTCCTATGTTCGCTGGTACCGTGATCGGCGCACAGGTTGGAGAGGTCTTGTTCGACCGGCTGGCCGAACCGGGGGAGGACCTCAACACCGTTGGCGATCGGGGCTTTCGCGGAGTCTTGGCGGACGACTGGAGTTGGGGAGACGATTCGCTCTCGATCACGTTCCGGCTGAACCCGAAAGCCCGCTGGCACGACGGGTGGCCCTTGACCGCACGCGACGTCCGATTCACTCTCGATCTCTATAAGGATCCGGCTACCGGATCGTCCGTTGCCTCGCTCCTATCGAGCATCGATTCCATAACCGCACCCGATTCTCTCACGGCTGTGGTGTGGTACTCGAAACGCTACCCGGAGCAGTTCTTCGACGTCACGTATCAGATGCGAGTGATGCCGGAGCATCTGCTTGGCAAGATGAAGCGAGCCGACATAAAGACGTCGGAGTACGTCCGCAAACCGATAGGTAGCGGTCCGTTCCGCTTCGCTCGTTGGGAACCCGGCGCGGTAATCGAAGTGGTAGCTGACACATCCTACCATCGGGGTCGTGCCAATCTCGACCGCATCATCTGGACTATCTCGCCGGATTATACGGCGTCAATTACGAAGCTTTTCGCAGGAGAGGCGGATTTCCACGAGACTATACGTGCCGAAAATATGGCCGAGCTCGCACGGAATCCCTCACTCAAGACAATGCAGTATTCGTCCCTTGATTACGTATTCCTCGCGTTTCAGCTTCGCGATCATGGAAAGTCAGGTGCAGGACGGCCGCATCCGATCTTCGGCAACCGGGAGGTGCGGCGGGCACTCACCATGGCGGTGGATCGACAACGCCTCGTAAGTAACGTTTTGGACTCGCTGGGCCGAGTCGGCGTCGGTCCTTTCGTGCGGGCTCAGGGGATGACAGACACGACGATTGCGCAAATCCCTTTCGATCTTGAAGGAGCCAAGAGACTCCTGGACTCCCTTGGATGGAGAGATGCCGATGGGAACGGGATCCGGGAGAACGGCGGCCGGCCACTTCGGTTCTCCATTGCGGCTCCCACCTCGAGCAAGAACCGCGTCCGGATGTCGGTACTGTTGCAGGAGATGCTCAAGCAGGCAGGCGCACAGGTGGACGTTGAGCAATTGGAGCTGAACTCGTTTCAGGAGCGTCTGGGCACGCGTCGATTCGACGCAGCAATGTTGGGATGGCATGTGGATCCCAGCCCTTCCAGTATTCGGCAGACGTGGAGCACCGAGGCATCACGCAGCGGCGATGGATTGAACTTCGGCTCCTATGAGAGCGCACAGTTCGACGCCCTTGTGGATAGCGCCTCCGTTCAGATGGATCCTGCGAAGTCGAAGGCGTACTTCCGGCGTGCTTACGAGACGATCATCGCGGATGCTCCCGCTATTTGGCTTTACGAACCAGTGCTCATTGCGGGGCTTCACCGCCGGATCCGGCCGGCCGCCGTACGTGCGGACGGCTGGTGGGGTGGCCTGGCCAGGTGGTCAATCCCTACGGGAGAACGTATCGCGCGCGACAACGTCGGGCTCGCGCAGAAGCCCTAGCAGTGGGGGATGGCCTTCGGACACTCATCGCCCGTCGCGTGCTGCAGGGGGGCGTGATTGTCTTTCTCGTCGCTTCGTTCACATTCTTTCTGATCCACCTTGCCCCCGGGGACCCATTCTCGGCGGCGATGGAGAGCGGCTATCTGACGCCGGCCACGAGAGCCCAGCTGCGCACATCGTTCGGGCTGGATCGTCCGCTGCCCGAGCAGTACTGGCTGTATCTTCGGAACGTCGCGCGCGGCGACCTGGGCTACTCCTTCTCCATGCGACGGCCGGTCTCCGAAGCGCTGTCACTGGCCCTTCCGAATACGCTGGTCCTCATGAGCGTGGCTCTCGCGGCCAGCTTCGCGTTTGGGATCCTGCTTGGTGTGGTGCAGGCGCGAAGGAGCGGCTCCCTGCTGGATCGCGGCGCAAGCGCGATGTCGCTGTTCTTCTACTCCATGCCGGATTTCTGGTTGGCCCTTATGGCCATTCTGGTTTTCGCCTACTGGCTACCATTGTTCCCGACCTCCGGGATGTACGATCCCGTGCTCAACAGCTACTTCACCACGTGGCAGAAGCTGGGAGATAGGGCGGCGCATCTAGTGCTGCCGGCAGCTACTCTTACGCTGCTGACGGCGGCCGCCATAGCACGTCACCAGCGATCGGCGGTACTCGAGGCGGTGGGGCAGGATTACGTGCGTACCGCACGCGCAAAAGGCGCCGGAGAAAACAGAGTGCTGTGGCATCACGTTCTTCGCAATGCGCTCCTCCCGGTGATAACCATCTTTGGACTCGCTTTCCCCGCGCTTCTGGGAGGTGCCGTTTTCGTTGAGAAGATTTTTGCATGGCCAGGGATGGGTTACCTCAGCGTGAATGCAATTGCCTCGCGCGACTATCCGCTCGTGACGGCCTCGATGATAATCGCCAGTCTGCTTGTGGTGCTCGGGAATTTGCTGGCGGACATTCTTTATGCCGCGGCAGACCCGCGGCTTCGCTCCTACTGACGTGCCATTACTCTCGTGGTTCGCCGCAGCCGCTATCACGATTGGGCTTTGCGCTGCGATCTCTTTCGCGTGGTCGCGAATCCCGGCGCACTCTGGGCCCTGGAGAGCAGCCGCTGCCAGATACCGACAGAATCGTGTTGCGATGGCGGCACTCTATTTCATTATTGCGCTCTGCGTCATCACCATCCTGGCCCCTTGGCTTGCTCCATATTCCCCGTCCGCGCAGCCCGACATCGTGGGTCTCAAGAGCAGGCCCCCGTCGTCGCAGTATCTATTCGGCACGGATCAGTATAGCAGGGACGTGTTCAGCCGCGTCCTGTACGGTGCCAGAATTTCACTTCCGGTCGCGCTGCTCGCGATTCTCGTTTCGATCACGGTAGGAACTTCGTACGGAGCCATCGCCGGCTTCGTTGGGGGCCGGCTCGATGCGGCAATGATGCGCTGCATCGATGCCGCCCTCTCGATACCTCGCATTCTGCTCCTCATCGGCGTGCTCGCCCTCTGGGGGGGTGTTCCCCTTCCGGTGCTGATATTGATGCTGGGCCTGACCGGATGGTTCGGCGTGAGTCGGCTCGTTCGGGCGCAGGTGATGGCGATTCGGGAGAACGACATGGTTGTAGCCGCGAGGGCCCTGGGCGGCCGCCAGCGCCGGATTCTCATGCGACACATTCTTCCCAACGTGCTCGCGCCCGTGATCGTTGCTGCCACGCTCGGTATTGGCAACGTGATCATCGTCGAGGCCGGCTTGTCATACCTCGGAATCGGTGTACGGCCTCCAACGGCTAGCTGGGGAAACATAATTCAGGACGGCAGCGACCAGATCGCAGCTTTATGGTGGATTTCGGCCTTTCCAGGACTCGCGATCGTCCTCACAGTAATGGCTGTGAATCTCGTCGGTGACGGCTTGCGCGATGCCCTGGATCCGCGACAGCTTCCGGGCTAGATGACGCCGCCGTTGCTCTCGGTCTTAAATCTGCGCACTACCTTCCGCACCGCCGCCGGCGTCGCCCGAGCGGTGGATGGCGTTTCATTCAACATCGGCGCGCATGAAACGGTTGGCGTAGTGGGCGAATCCGGCTGTGGCAAGTCAGTCACAGCGCTCTCGATCCTGAGACTGATTCAAAAGCCTGGCAGTATCGATGCGGGGAGCAGCATCGAGTTCGACGGACGAGATCTCCTCCGCCTCAGTGATGAGGAGATCCGGCGCATTCGCGGAAACAGAATAGCGATGATCTTCCAGGAGCCGATGACGTCGCTCAACCCGGTGTTCACTGTCGGAGATCAGATCGCGGAAGTCGCGCGGATTCACGATGGAGCGTCGCGTCGTGATGCATGGCAACGAGCGGTCGAAATGCTTCGCGTAACCGGCATCCCTGCCCCGGAGCAGCGCGCGTCCGAGTATCCGCATCAGCTTTCTGGTGGAATGCGACAGCGAGTTATGGTGGCGATGGCCCTCATGATGACTCCTGCATTGTTGATTGCCGACGAGCCGACCACCGCTCTGGACGTCACCATCCAGGCCCAGATCCTCGAGCTTCTTGCCGAGTTGCAGCAGAAAACCGGCATGTCCATTCTGTTGGTGACGCACGATCTCGGCATCATTGCCGAATCTACGTCCAGAGTAATCGTCATGTACGCCGGCGAGGTAGTGGAGGAAGCTGGTGTGGATGACCTCTTTCACGCGGCCCACCATCCCTACACACAGGGGCTGCTCCGCGCCATGCCGCGTGTGGGACACCAGCGCGAGAGGCTCACCGTTATTCCCGGCAGTGTTCCGCCCGCGACGGACTGGCCCGGGGGATGTCGTTTCCGAGAGCGATGCCCCTACGCGTGGGAGCGTTGCGCCGCCGAGCACCCTCCTCTGTACAGAATTGACGAGAACCACGTCTCCAGATGTCATCTCGCTGATGACTCATCGGGAGGCCGCACCCCGTGACCAGCCCCGCAAAAGCCGCTCGCCCGGTGGCCGCCGATTCCGTCGCCACCCAGACTCCTCTTCTCTCGGTGCGTGAGCTGGTGAAGCACTTTCCTGTTGGACGCGGCCTCTTTTCTCGCGCCAGGAATGTCGTCCGAGCGGTGGACGGCGTTTCGTTCGAGGTCTTCGAAGGCGAGACGCTGGCGCTGGTGGGAGAGTCAGGCTGCGGGAAGACAACGGTGGGACGCTGCGTTTTGCGCCTCATTGAGCCGACCTCGGGCGGGATTCGCTTCGGCGACGTGGATGTACTCTCCCTGGATGCGGAGCCGCTCAGAATCCTCAGGCGGCAGATGCAGATCGTGTTTCAGGATCCATTCTCCTCGCTCAATCCGCGGATGACTGTAGGCGCGATTGTACGCGAGGGACTGACCATCCACAAACTTGCCGAGGGCGAGGCTGCCAAAGTCCGAGTCCGACAACTTCTCGAGGAAGTGGGACTTCGCGGTGAATACGCGAATCGGTACCCGCACGAGTTCTCGGGTGGACAGAGGCAGCGAATCGGAATCGCGCGGGCTCTTGCTGTTGAACCTCGCTTCATCGTATGCGATGAGCCCGTGTCGGCTCTGGATGTCTCGGTCCAGGCCCAGGTAATCAACCTCCTGAGTGATTTGCAACGGGACCGCGGCCTCGCCTACCTGTTCATCGCGCACGACCTATCCGTGGTGGAGCACATTGCCGACCGTGTCGCAGTGATGTATCTGGGGAGAATCGTGGAGCTCGCAAATGGTGCTGATCTCTACAGAGAGCCCCTCATGCCTTACACGCAGGCGCTCCTGTCGGCCGTTCCGATTCCGGACCCGGCTATCCGGAAGCGACGCATCATTCTCAAAGGTGACGTGCCATCTCCGGCCGCGCCGCCAAGCGGCTGTCCTTTTCATCCCCGCTGCCACCACCCGCGCAAGGATGCGGCCTGCTCCGCAATTGTACCGCCGCTCGAGGAGAAGGAACCGGGTCACATGGTCGCTTGCATTAAGCAGACTCCGACATCGGTAAACTGGGAACAGCAAAGGGCCCAGGGTGGCACGCTGCAGCCGGAGCGGTATCTTCCACTTCCGTCGCTCAGCCCGTGAGCGGCCGTATCAGAAATGCGGGTGTGGGGTGTGGGGTGTAGGGTGTCGGAACCCTACACCCCACACCCGACACCCCACACCCGTTTTCTCGAGGTTCCTCGTGGCATCAACCGTCAACGAAATCGCGACCACCACGGATCGTCCTCCCGAACTTGACGATCGCGCGTTGTTCGGCCATCCGCGCGGGCTTGGGCTGCTCTTCATCGTCGAAATGTGGGAGCGATTCTCGTACTACGGCATGCGTGGTCTTCTCGTGCTCTATCTTGTGAACCAACTTTCCTGGACTGACGGACGAGCGGCAGGCCTCTACGGAACGTACACCGGCCTCGTCTTCCTGACTCCGCTTCTTGGCGGATACCTGGCCGATCGCTTCATCGGAACGCGGCGGTCACTGGTAATCGGCGGCATCGTAATAGCGCTGGGGCACTTCGCTCTGGTCTTCGAGACGATGCCGACGTTCTATTTGGGCCTGGCTCTGGTGATAATCGGAACCGGTTTCTTCAAGCCAAACGTTTCTACCATGGTTGGCCAGATCTATCGGGAAGGCGACCCCCGACGCGACTCGGGGTTCACCATTTTCTACATGGGCATCAACTCCGGCGCTTTTCTCGCGGGAATCGTTTGTGGATGGCTCGCGCAGAGATTCGGCTGGGGTTACGGGTTCGGAGCCGCAGGCGTGGGCATGCTGCTGGGATTGGCGATTTACCTCTGGGGACGTGATAAGTACTTGCCGGGAATCGGGCTCTCGCAGCAGGCCGAGCGCGCGGCCCGTGCTACTGCCGTAACAGGTTCGGCAGTGACTGCGGGGGTCAATCCCGGGCACGCTCTCATGGGCGCGCTCCTCGGAGTCGTGATCGCCCTCCTCGGCGGCGGTAACTGGATGGGCTACCTATATGGAGTCACCATCGGCGCAGCACTTGGCCTGTCTGTCCTTGGCTCCAAGGGAGAAGAACGCAAGCGAGTAATCGCGCTCTTTATCGTCGTGTTTTTCGTGATTTTCTTCTGGATGGCGTTCGAGCAGGCCGGCAGCTCGATGAACCTTTTCGCCGATCGACATACGGACCGAACCATCGGAAGCTTCGAGATTCCGACCCCGTGGTTTCAGTCGGTGAACGCCGGATTCATCATCCTCTTCGCACCCGTTTTCGCCGGGCTCTGGGTGGGTTTGGGCAGACGCGGCAAGGAGCCATCGACGGCGCTCAAGATGGCCATCGGCCTGTTTTTGCTGGGCGTTGGATTTCTTTTCATGGTGGCCGCAGGCAACCTGGCAGACGGCGGTGCGAAGGTGAGCGCGATGTGGCTGACCATGGCCTACATGTTTCACACCTTTGGTGAGCTTTGCTTGTCTCCGGTTGGGCTATCGTACGTGACCAAAGTCGCTCCAATACGCTTTGCCTCGCTTCTAATGGGAGTGTGGTTCCTGGCAAATTCGGCCGCGAACAAGCTTGGAGGCGTGCTCGCTGCAATGACCGAGCGCATCCCTTCGCAGGCTACGTTCTACACCATATTCGTTGCCACTTCCATCGGAGCGGCGCTGCTAATGCTCGTTTTGGTACCTCTGCTTAAACGGCTGACTACGAGCGTAAAAGCTTAAGAACCGGAACACCAGGACAGGTCACCTGTCAGCTGATGTCATGGCCAGTTGTAGACGCTGGATGGAACGGACTGTTCGCGACTCCGAGTCAGATCCGCGGGCTCGCGCCAACCTGCGCGGATCGTGCCTGATGCATCCATGCTGGATAACCTGACCTCGAACTTGGCGTGACCGTCAGGAGATAGTGGGTAGGCAAGATCCAGCCGCCAGGTACGCTTGGATCCCGCGGGGAAAGCTGCGAGCAAACCGATGCCGGCGCCGAACTTTACCGGTGTGCTTACGCCGAACGGCACATCGCCCCTCCAGAGCTTGCCGGCATCGGCGAAGATGGCCAAACCTGCATCCGCATTTCTGCGCATGCGTCCCATGAAGAAACGATCTTCCAACCGAACCGCAGCGCGGCGTCCACCCGCGTCGTGCGACGCCCGGTATCCTCTAACCCCCCCCTCCCGATCACCCATGGTGAGCTGGAACGGCACTTTAACCCTCCACCCAGCGCCCCAGTCCGCTGAAGCGAAGATGGTGTTGCGATCGGTCAGGCGCTTGTAAAGAGAGAGGCGGGCTCCTCCGATCATGCCGTCCCATTTATTGTTGTCGTAGTTCTGACGACCTTCGCCACGCGCCTGAAGCGACATGAAGGTCCTTTCACTGCCGACGCCGCCGTACATGTTGGCAGCAACCAGAATGTCGTCATCCGTGGTTCCGAGCACCGAAAGACTGCGCCCGAAGAGGGTGCCCAACTGAAATCCGAAGCGGACGTCCTGCGCCGCTGTAATGGCGTCGAAGCGTTCGACCCGTCGATAGGAAAGATTGCGCACGCCCCAGATTGCATTCACGCGAGCGTTGTCCCGTACGCTGAAGTTCGCCAGAAGAGCGTCATAGTCCACCGCGGAGTCGATCACAAGCGGCAGGGCGGTCTCGTCACTTTCTCGAGAGAAGGACACACCGAAAACGCTGAGACGTCCAGGCACGCCGATCCGCATGACTCCGCCCACATCGACGAACTGCCGCTCCAGGGTTACCTGGGCGGCGGGCTCGCCCGGACGGAGATAGCCGAAGGTTTCGATGGTATTCTCCGCGCGTGCTCGCCAGGCAACTCGCTGTAGCTCGGTAAAAAACGGGTGCCCCAGGTCGGCTACCCAGTTCGTTCCCAGATCGCGCCGAGCCGCTTCGAGTTCGAGGACGTACATGCGTCCGAAGAATTGGTGATCGACCACGCGCGCGCCCCAGTTATCTCTAACAAATCCTTCCCGCCACTCGACGGCTGCGTACGTGCCGGAGCCACCGACGTTGCCGTCCCCCAGCTTGAGCGCTGAGAGATACGGACTTTGCTGCTTGGTAACCGCCACGATCACCGGAGTGAGCTCGTCGGTCGTCTCGGCGATGAGAGTGACTCCGCCCTGCGCATCCGGCACGGCCTTTACCGACGCTTCCGCGAGAAAGGGCTGAGCTCGAAGGATGCGTTCGGATTCTGCACGCCGCCGCTCGTTGCACGCCATTCCGACATCCAGGAGAAGAAAGCGTCGAATGACCGATTCTTCGGTAGTCGCGTGCAGCTGGCGAGCTAGCCGAAGTGGAAACTCCCACCACCTGCCGCCGCCCGCGTACGGCGGCCGCGTAACGACCTGAACTTCGTTGACCATTTGGCCACTGCATTGTGCAGCGGTCCCAGGGGTCTGAGCACTTGCTTCTTCGGCCGCGGCCAGAAGAGGCAACACCACCACAGCGATTGTGAATCGCCGGTGCTGCACTATTTCCCCATTCGCCGCTTCATTTCGTCGAGCTGGCGCGCCGCTTCCGCTTCGCGCGCCGACCGATCCATTTCGCGCCGCAGCCCGTCATCGGCGTTCGGACCGGGCGTCGCGGGTTCCTCGACGCGCGCTGGCTCGGCGAACCCGATCCCGGCCGACGCCGCCTTGAGTTGCGAGTTCATTTCCTCCATCTCGCGCCTTGCGAGGACGAGCTCCGCCTCCTGCGCAACGACCTTTCTCTCCAGAACCTCTATTCGCTCCAGGTGCCGGCGTTCGTACTGGGCGGCAATCTTGACAGTCTCACGATCGTTGATCTCAGCGGCCATGCGCCCGCGTCGCTGCACCGTTTCAAGTTCACCGCGCTGAACCACCAACTGCTTGCGCGTGGAGTCTAGCGCCGCACTGATCGCTGCCACACCAACGCGCGCTTCCACCAGAGCTTCGCGCATTAGCTGCACCACCGCTCTTCGATCGTTAGGAGACGACGCGTGACTCATGGCCTCGCGCACCGTCTGCCTGAGTTTCTCGAACATGCCGGAATCCGCCTTGGGAAGCGCGCCGCAAAGCGGCGCGTTGAGTTCATGACTTTCGAGGCGTCTTGGCGTAGAAGCTGCTCATCACACGCTCCACGTCCCGCGACTTGCAGCTGGGACACAGAGCAGCGCCCGCATCATGCGACTCCATAGACTCGTGGCTCGAGAAAGTTTGACCGCAGGCGCGACATCGGTAATCATAAGTTGGCATTTCACTCCCCTCGCGATGATGGGTGTCGAACGTGTAGGATACAAACCGTTCACCAGCACGCGCAAGCCGAACCACCAGTGTGATGCTGATGTCGCCTCGAAAGGCTATCATAGCGATAACCGCTACTTCCGAGATCGTTCGAAACGTTAGCCGCGTTCGGGTCAATGCTGCTTACGTCAGGGCGGTGGAACAGGCCGGCGCCCTACCTTTGGTAATACCACCTCTCAGTGCCGGCGGCGACCCAGCCGCGCTACTGGACGTGGCCGGTGGTCTTCTCCTTACCGGCGGTGAAGACGTCCATCCCTCCCGTTACGGCGTCGCACCACGACCCGAGTCGGGAAGCCCGAATGACGACCGCGACAGTACGGAGATCTCCCTGGTCCTCGCGGCCAGACAGCGCGCCATGCCTACGCTGGCGATCTGCCGTGGAGTACAGCTGCTGAACGTTGCGCTTGGCGGGTCGCTCGTCCAGGACATCCCCACCGAGCGCCCCGGCAGTGTGGACCACGACCCAGAGTCAGCCCGAGATGCTCGCGTGCACGACGTGGAGGTGGAATCGCATACCCGGCTGGCCCGCTCGCTCGAGGCAACCGAGTTGCGAGTGAATTCGTTTCACCACCAGGCGCTCGACCGCGTGGCAGATGGATTTCAGGTCAGTGCTCGCGCTCCAGATGGTATCGTCGAAGGGCTGGAGTGGAAAGGTTCCGAATGGTGGGCAGTCGGGGTTCAATGGCATCCCGAAGAGCTTACTGACACCGCTGAGAGCTGGGATCGCGACCTTTTTGCGGCCTTCGTAAGGCAGATCTACGTTCGCTAAGCTGGCCTCTTGAGTCAGCTCAGAAGCTTCCAGCGCACTTCGTCTCGCACCTGGCGCATTAGCCTGTCTGGCGAGTGGTGGCCGGGAAAGAGATGTGAGTCGCTTATTCTGTTGAGCGCTACCCGGAGCAGGCCGAAGCGCTCCGCGGCTTCGTGAAACACAGTCTCCAGCCCATGCTCGCGAGCCAGCCGATGGTCTGCTGCCAGCTCGAAGCCGCGCCGGCCCAGATCCTCGTAGTATTCGAGATCAGGGCCGCCTCTGTGCCATCGACGATGCTCGATCATGTCAGGGAACAGACCGCTCAGCCAAAGAGCATAGTTCCCCAGATGGGCTCTAACCAGGAAATTGCGGGAACGATCCGCGTCGTCCAATGCCTCCAGCAAAGCAGCGAGGGTATGGTACTGCTCGTCGTCGACCGGTGCAATTCTGGTTGCACGATCCCGCAAACCGAAGTGCAACAGCAGCGACGCCACGTAGTCCGCGAGAACCCGGCCTTGCTCGCCCACAGCCTGGAGCGAATGGCGCACTATGACGTAACAGAACAACCGGGGAGAAGCGTGCGCCCCCATCGGAAGCTCACGGATTGAGACCTGTAACCTCGGATCATCCAGCAGAGCGTCGAGGCCGCTGTCGCGCAGTCGTATTTCCGCGGCTTCCAGCTCGTCGCCATTGCCGCGCGAGATAAGGCGCATGGCGAGCTGCGCATCATCGCGACCCAGTGAGGCACGTACGTTGGCAAGAATCATTGTTCAGGAAAAGAGTGCGTGTGGCGCGACGACGCGTTACGAACTCGCAGCCTCCAACAAATACTACCCTTTCGTTCGACGAACCGTTTCCTGAAAAGCAAAAACGAGTGTTGGCACTCTCGACAGCCGAGTGCTGAAGCGAGAGGCGGCCAGAGGCTGGGATGGCCTTCGCGCACATTAGCTGGCCTCTAGGCGGGCAATTCCGTTCATGGCACTGCTTCTGTCGGCGCCGGCCGCGAAACCCGGTTGCCGACCGCGATGCCGGACAGACGCATGAGCTCGGCAACCCGTGCTAGCTTGTCGTAGTCGATCTTGTCCGGCTCGTCGCTCACCTTGTGATAATCGTCGTGCAGGCCGGTTGTGAAGAATACGATCGGAACACCATGCTTGGCATAGCTGTAATGATCGCTCCGGTAATAGATCTGCTCGGGATGGCTAGGCGAGTCCCATTCGCGATTGATCGTGAACGGCTGTGACATCCCGGAATTCACCGAATCAACTAGCCCACCTAGGACCGCGCTTTGTCCCTTCGGGGCAGCCAACGGCCCAACCAGATACAGTGAATCCGGGGAGTTCCTCCCGATCATGTCCGCGTTGAGCTGAGCAACTATTGAATCGAGGGGTACCGTTGCGTTCTGCGTAAAGTACTCGGACCCCAGAAGTCCCAATTCCTCCGCGGTGTGCCACACGAAGAGCGATGACCTGCGCGGTTTGTGCGGGGCAGTCATCATTGCCCGAGCCACCGCCAGCAGGGCAACGGTACCCGAGCCATCGTCATCCGCGCCGTTAGCGATCGAGTCCCCGTTTACCGGTGCCTCGACACCGACATGATCCAGGTGCGCGCCGAACGCAACATAGGTGTTCCTGAGCGTCGGATCGCTCCCGCGTATTATTCCGGCGACATTGTACGCCGGCACACGCTCTCGCTCCGTCACCACCCGTGCGCTGAACCTGCGCCCTGTGAGGGACTGCGCCCGGTCATCGCCAGGCCACCCTGAGGGTACGAGGGAGGAGCCGGCACGCGGAACACCAAGCAATATCAGCGGCATCGGCCTGGCCGCGGTAGAATCCGGTCCCGCGCCAACGGTCGTCGAGCCCTGCTTGAGCTGCGCCGCAATCTGAGGAAACTGCCGTGCTGGTGCTCCCGCGAAGAGAACGATTATCGCGGCAGGATTGGCTTGAATGATTCTTGGAAACCGCGCTCCAATACCCGCCTGGCTTTCCAGCTGCGCGCGTTCCACCGAATCGACGCCTGCCGGAGCACTGTTGATGAACACCACTGTTTTTCCGCGCAGATCCAGATTCGCGAAATCGTCACGCCCCGGCCGAGTAAGTCCGTAGCCGAGAAATACGATGTCTCCCTCGGCGGTCAGTCTTGGAAGGGGCGCTCCAGCGCCAAGTGACAGAATGGGGACCAGATCGCCGAGCGGGATATCCGTAGTTCTTCCGCCTGTCGTGACCGAAAACTTCGTCGCGGCTCCGATGGCTTCACGAGAGAGAGGAACGCGCTGAAGGTATCCGCTGTCGCCTGCAGGCTCGAGTCCCAGCGCCGCAAGACGCGATGCCAGGAAACGGGCGGCCTTTACGCCGCTGGGCGTCGCTGCTGATCTGCCCATGAAAGAATCCGCTGCATAGGCGAACAGATCCCTTCTGAGCTCCGCAGCTGTGACGGATGCAGTTGGCTCGGCGGTAGCCACGGGCGCCGGTGAGGGAGCTGTCTCCGGCGCACGCGCCGACGGAGTAACACAAGCAGCAAGAAGGACCAGAGCGGGCGTCAGTGCACGACGCATGAGTATTCTCCTTATGAGACAGCGCGACGATTGTAGTGGGTTGCGGACGCTAAGCACGCACTTTGGCTCACGCAAGTGCGCGGAGCGGGAGCTCCTCTTAGATTTCCAGAGGCGAAAGCTTGTACCCCAAGCTGAAGGCCGCGATCCGTTTCGCCTTCCCTGCACTCTCACGCTATGAGGAACTCGTGCGTCTCGCCGAGGTATAACAAATACAGCAAGCATGATTTACATCTGTGTCCCAGCGTACAATGAAGCACCCACAGTTGGCCTACTCCTGTGGCGTATCAGAAAGGTTTTCGCCGACTACTCGCGGGAGTATGAGGTGATTGTTCTGGATGATGGCAGCACCGATGCAACGGCCGAAACACTCGTGCCGTACAGCGAGGTGATGCCGGTCACAGTGATCCGACATCCTGAGAGGCGGGGCTATGCCGCTGCGCTCGACACGCTCACTCGAGCTGCCGACAAGCGGACCCGGCATCCGAGACGGGATGCGATGATTGTGATGCAGGCCGATCTCACAGACCAGCCTCAGCACATTCCGGAGCTGGTCAAGCGGTTCGAAGGTGGGGCAGACATCGTGGTGGCCGAGCATGCTTCGGGCAGCTCGGACGTGCCGCCGGCAGTGCGCAAGCTCCGGCGCATAGCGCCCTGGCTGATCCGGATGTTCGTGCGCGTGAACGGGGTAAACGACCCGCTAGGGTCGTTCAGACTGTACAGGATTTCCGTGGTCCGCGAGTTGCTCAAGAGGTTTGGTGATACACCGATTGTTGGGGGAGCGGGCTGGGCCGCCAACGTGGAAATGCTCGCACGACTGGAGCGCTTTGCACGACGGATCGAGACTGTTGCCCTCGATTCGCGCTACGACCTGCGGTCGCGCGATAGCCGCGTGCGTCCAATGGCTGCAGCAATGAATCTGTACCGATTCGGTTGGGCTAGCCGCTCCGGCCGCGTCACCTCATCGCCCACATAATGTACTATCTTGCTGACCTTTTGACGTTCGCAACCACCTTGGCGCTGGCACTCTCGAGTGAGCAGCCGTCGAGGGACAAATTTCCATTCGGCGTCGGCGAGCGGCTGGAATACGAGGTCGCGTTCGGGCCCCTTCGAGTCGGCCGAGGAAGCATGGAAGTGGTCGGAATAGAGGAACTCCGCGGCCACCAGACATTCCATACGGTGTTTACCGTGAAGGGCGGGACCTTCTTCTACAAAGTGGACGATCGACTCGAGAGCTGGCTGGACACTACGACTCTCGCCTCACTCCGTTTCAGGCAGAAAATTCGCGAGGGCAACCGAAGACGCGAGCGCAACTTCGAGATCTATCCGGATCGCGGTGTTTTCGTGGAGAACGATCAGCCGGAACAGCCGACGGTGGAGAATCCACTCGATGATGCGTCCTTTCTCTACTTCGTGCGCACCGTGCCGCTGGAGATCGGGCAGACTTACACGTTCGAACGCTATTTCCGCCCGGACAGGAATCCGGTGACGATCAAGGTACTGCGCCAGGAGACCATTCGCGTACCCGCAGGCACCTTCGAGACTCTCGTGATCCAACCCATCATCAAGGCGCGAGGCATCTTCTCCGAAAAAGGCGAGGCGTACATCTGGCTCTCCAACGACGACCGCCGCATTATGGTGCAGATGAAATCCAAGCTGTCCTTCGGATCCCTCAACCTGTACCTGACATCTCATCGTCCCCCGACAGCGGCCGCGGCGGCCGCGCCGCCCACTCCGTAGGACACAGCGAGGCCGATTTGTCGGCGGTCCGCACCGTACCCATCGCGCGCAGGACCAACAAGGTTCGCGCGGATGAGTTCGCCGAACCCCCGCCGGAGCAAGCGAGCCGATCCTTCTCAGCGTTTCTTCGCTCCCTTCCAGACGTTCTGGTAGCACGCGATTTTCTCCGCGTCGCCGATGCAATAGCGGAGGCAGCAGGCCGCCGAGGTATCATAGTCATGACGGGCGGACACGTCGTCAAGACGGGCCTCGCTCGCGTCCTCACGGACCTGATGCGCCGTCACGTCATCACGCACCTCGCTATGAACGGAGCCGCCGCTATCCACGATTACGAGATGGCGCGCTGGGGCGGCACATCGGAGGACGTCGGCGCTGGAATCCGCGACGGTACCTTCGGCATGGCAGAGGAAACGGGACGCGAGATGAACGAGGCGGTCAACCAGGGTATGCATGAAGGCTGGGGAATGGGCGAATCGCTCGTCCGTGCGTTGGCGGAAAACCGTTCGCTCGCGCATCCGGAACTCTCGCTACTGGCAGCCGCAGGAGAGCTCGGCGTCCCGATTACAGTTCATGCCGCATTGGGCGCTGAAATCATCCACCAGCACCCTTCGGCAAGCGGAGCTGCCATTGGTGACACCAGCCACAGAGACTTTCGACGCCTAGCGGCAGCCATTCCAGCACTTCACGACGGCGGAGTGGTGCTCAACCTCGGAAGCGCCGTGATAATGCCGGAAGTGTTCCTGAAAGCGCTGTCGATCGCGCGGAATCTGAGCGACGGAAAACCGACTGGGTTCACGGCCTGCGATTTCGACATGGTGCGACAGTATCGGCCAAGGCTGAACGTCGTTCAGCGGCCCACACTCGATGGCGGTAGCGGGTACGAGATCACCGGGCATCACGAGCTGATGGTGCCGCTCCTGGCGTGGGCGGTTGTCGAGCGGCTCGATGCCCAGAGGGGGCGGGAGTCGGGAGTCGGGAGTCGGGAATCTGGAGTCGGGAATCGGGAATCGGGAATCGGGAATCGAGAGCGACCAGTATGACCTGCGCTCTATTCCTGTTCCCTGTGGACCAGTTGGCTGTTCCCCGTTCCCTGTTCTCTAGCTTCGCCCAGACCATTTCTCCCTGAGACGGCGCGCCGTGTCGGGACTGAACAGGCGGATCAACATGTAAACGACGGCGCCCACGATGGCGATCTTAATCGCGAGAAAGAGAAGGCCGATCAACAGGCCGACTAGGCCGCCGAAAATGCCAAAGAAGAACTTGAGCAAAAACATGCCCACCAGGGCAAAAACGCCGACCATCATGACGGTGCGTAACATGGGCGCGATCTCCATTTAGGTTGCTGCCTATTCTACGACTGGCAGCACCGCCAGGTTTCAACCCCGCGTTCCGTTGCGGTCCGACATAGTGGTCGCCGGCGGCGGCCTGGTGGGCCTCTCGTGCGCCGCGGCGCTCGCGGCGCGCGGAGCCACGGTTGCTGTGGTGAGCAGCCGCCGTCCAGGCGAGGCGTCCCCTGCTGCTGCCGGCATGCTCGCACCGAGTGTGGAGGCTGTCCCTGGGCTAGCACATGAGTTCGCCCTCGCGGCACGGGATCGATATCCCTCATGGGTCGCGACAATCACGGAAGCCACGGGGATGGGGTTCTCGTTGGACCGCAGCGGCATTCTGCAACTCGCGCTCGATGATGATGAAGCTTCGAGGCTGAGAGTTTCGTTGAGCGCGCCCTCACGCTGGGTGAATGAGGCAGAGGTTCGTAAGATGGAACCCGGCGTGGGAGAGAATTCGGGAGCGGTTTTTCATCCCGACGATGGCTGGGTCGACAACACGGCGCTGCTCCGCGCGCTTCGCGCCATGCTGGCCAAGCAGAGCCTCGTCAGCATTTTCGAGAATGAAGAGGTCACTGCCATTCGCGCTGCAGGCACACACGTGTCGGTCTCGACGACTTCCGGCGCAATCGCTGAAGCAGGCCAGCTCGTGATCGCGGCCGGCGCCTGGTCCGCAGGAATACGCGGACAGTCAACTACTCTACCGTTGAAGCCCGTCCGCGGTCAGATGCTTTCCGTCAACTTGAGACTCATCAGTCACGTCATCTTCGGCCCCTCGGGGTACGTTGTCCCCCGCTCCGCGCTCACGTTTGCCGGCAGCACCATGGAGGACGTGGGCTTCCACTCATCGGCCACACCAGAAGGACGATCATCCATCATTGTTTCAGCAACCAGATTGTGTCCAGCGTTCTCGCACCACGCCATCGCTTCTCATTGGGCGGGTCTAAGACCCATGACCCCCGACGGCCTACCGATTCTATGCAGAGACGATGTGCAGGACCGCGTAATCTACGCGTGCGGGCACTCACGGAATGGAATCCTCCTCGCCCCGGTAACTGCCGACTGCGTAGCTGCAATGGCGAACGGCGAAGATCCGCCGTACGACCTTTCCCCCTTCTCAAACAAACGCTTCAGTAACCTGTAATTGGCCAGTTAGACGGTTATACCTCTGGTGAGGCACTTGAACTAGCGCTATGTTACGAGACTTAGGGATCCCTTTCTCAGCTGCAGGGGTTTTGAGGAGCCACTGAGACAGAATGCCGGATCAGCTGTACCAACTTATGGGGTTGCACCGTAGCCAGCCCTTGCCCGACCGCAAGCCATCCTGGCTAAAGGTTCGCGCGCCAGGCGGCACCAACTATTTGCGGCTAAAGCGGCTGATGCGCGACCTCAAACTGCATACAGTTTGCGAGGAAGCGCACTGCCCGAACGTTGGCGAATGTTGGGAGCAAGGCACTGCAACCTTTATGATCCTCGGCGACGTCTGCACCCGTAACTGCGCCTACTGCGCCGTGGCGCACGGCCGGCCTCCCAGCTATGACATTGACGAGCCGGCGCGGGTCGCCGCCGCGATCGCGGAAATGCAACTCCGCCATGCTGTCATCACCTCCGTCGACCGGGATGATCTACCTGACTTTGGCGCTTTCGCGTTCGCTGAAACGATTCGCCAGATACGATCACGCATACCCGATTGCTCCATCGAAGTGCTCGTCCCGGATTTTCAGGGCGACGAGGACAGTGTGCGGGCCGTGCTGGAGGCGGGACCCGACGTCTACAACCACAACACCGAGACCGTGCCGCGTCTCTACCGTCGCTGCCGCCCCGGTGGCCGTTATGAGCGTGTGATGCGCATCTTCGAGCTGAGCAAACGTGTTGCACCCTACATTCCAACCAAGACCGGCATGATACTGGGCATGGGAGAGACTATGGAGGAAGTGCTGCAGACCATGCGCGACCTGCGTGCCGTCGACGTTGATATTCTCACATTGGGTCAGTATCTGCGACCGTCGGACAAGCATATCCCGCTTGATCGTTACGTTCAACCTCAGGAGTTTAACGCGCTCCGAGATGAAGGTATGGCAATGGGATTCCGCCACGTCGAAGCTGGACCGTTGGTGCGGTCGAGCTACCACGCCTGGGAGCAGGTCCAGGCGGCAGGAGATTAGGGAGGATATTTGCCGAAAACCGCGACGCGCAAGCGAGCTGTTGAGCCGCACAAGGAGGCCGATAAGGCGTCCCGCGCGTTGACTCCCGCCGCTTCCCCGGGCGACGCCGAGCTCAGGCGCGAGCTTCTCCGTTCCATGCTTCTCCAGCGGCGGTTCGAGGAGCGAGTAGCGGAAGCTTACGCGCTGGGTAAGATCGGCGGTTTCTGCCATCTCTACATCGGCCAGGAGGCCGTGGGCACGGGCGCCATATCAGTTCTACGCCAGGATGACTACGTCGTCACGAGCTATAGGGATCACGGCCAGGCGTTGGCGCGCGGGATGTCGCCACGGGTGATCATGGCGGAGCTTTTCGGACGGGCTACGGGATGCTCCAAAGGCAAGGGCGGTTCGATGCATCTGTTCGACCGGGAGCGGAATTTCCTCGGCGGACACGGAATCGTCGGCGGCCATCTCCCGCTGGCGGCGGGTGTTGCGTTCGCGATCAAATACCGGGGCGGCGACCAGGTTTCGATGTGCTTCTTTGGCGAAGCCGCCGTGAACAATGGTGCGTTTCACGAGACGCTCAACATGGCGGCTCTCTGGAAGCTGCCGGTGATCTTCGTCATCGAGAACAACCGCTACGGTATGGGCACCGCGCTCGAGCGCGCGTCGGCCGTCAACGACATTGCAGAGCGTGCCTGCTCCTATGACATGCCTAACGAGGTTGTGGACGGTCAGGATGTGCTTGCGGTTCGCAATGCCGCGCAGCGTGCCGTTGCCAGAGCACGCTCGGAACAAGTGCCGACGCTGCTCGAGGTGCGAACTTATCGCTTCATGGGTCACTCCATGTCGGATGCCGTGTCGGGCACCTATCGATCAAAGGAAGAGCTTGAGGAGCACATGAAGAGAGACCCGATCGCTGTGCTCCGGGATGTGATGGAAGAGCACGGCGAATGGTCGGACGATGACATGGCCGCGCTTGATGAAGAGATCAAGCAAATAGTAGAGGACTCGTGGGTTTTTGCCGACGAAAGCCCCGAGCCGTCGCTTGAATCTCTGTATGAGGATGTGGTTGTCGAGTGAGCCGGCAGCGGGTGTGGAGTGTGAGGTGTCGGGCCCCACACCTTACCCCCTACACCCCAAACCCGCCTAGGATGCCCGTAATCACTTACCGCGATGCACTGAACCAGGCACTGCGCGAAGAGATGCAGCGCGATGACCGCGTCTTCATAATGGGTGAGGAGGTCGGAGTCTATCAGGGCGCGTACAAGGTCTCGAAGGGATTGCTCCAGGAATTCGGCGAGATGCGCGTGGTGGATACTCCGATCACAGAGCTTGGTTTCGCAGGCGTTGGAGTTGGTGCGGCGATGGTTGGATTACGTCCGATCATCGAATTCATGACATGGAATTTCGCACTGCTCGCGCTCGACCAGGTTGTGAACGCGGCCGCGAAAATGCTATACATGTCGGGTGGGCAGTTCAACATCCCCCTGGTGTTCAGGGGGCCAAATGGTGCAGCGCTACAGCTGTCGGCGCAGCACTCTCAGGCCTGGGAGTCGTGGCTCTCGCACATCCCGGGTCTCAAGGTAGTGGCGCCCGGCACCCCTTACGACGCGAAAGGGCTGCTCAAGAGTGCAGTTCGCGATGACAATCCGGTTGTCTTTCTCGAGGGTGAGATGCTTTACAACACCAAGGGAGAGGTACCGGAAGAAGACTATCTCGTCCCGATAGGGAAGGCCGAGGTCAAGCGAGAGGGAAAGGACTGCACGATAGTGACGCACGGCAAGATGGTGCTCGTGGCCATGCAGGTGGCGGATCAGTTCTCGAAGGATGGCATAGGCGTCGAGGTTGTGGATCTACGAACCCTCAGGCCGATGGATACGGAGGCAGTCACGGAATCGGTGCGGAAAACCAGCCGAGCAGTTGTAGTGGAGGAAGGTTGGGAGGTTTGTGGCATGGGCGCGCAGGTTGTAGATGTCATTCAGCGCGAGTGTTTCGATTACCTGGACGCACCGGTGCTGCGCGTGCATCAGGCGGATGTGCCCATGCCTTACGCAAAAAATCTCGAGAAGGCGGCTAAGCCCGATCTGCAGAAGACCATCGCTGCGGTTCAGAAGGTGATGTACCTGGATACCGAGTAACGGCGCGCTCATCACGAATCACGGATCATTCATGGCTACCAAGGTTGTAATGGAGGCGCTCTCACCGACGATGGAGGAAGGGCGTCTCGTAAAGTGGCTGAAGAATGAGGGTGACGCCGTCGCAAAGGGTGATCCGATCGCAGAGGTGGAGACCGACAAGGCGGTAATGGAGTTGGTGGCGCGCGGGGATGGAGTTCTGAGAAAGCGAATAGCCGGCGAGGGCCAAACCGCAGCAGTTGGATCACTGGTTGCCGTGATAGCGGCCGCGGATGAGGACATCGATGCTCTGATCACCGGCGGTGCCTCGCCTCCAGCTCAACCACCCGCCGAAGGCTACGCCCCGGCGACAAGCCGCCCCGCCGCCGCGTCCGGCGCGCCGACCGAAGGCGCCAGGATGGAAAAGGCAAAGACCGCTGCACCAGAACTGAAACCTGGTGGTCCTCCTCCTCCGCCTTCTCCTCCACCCGGTCCTGAGACATCTCTCGCAGGTCGCCGCGGCAACGCCGCTCCTAAACACCAAGCCCCTCCACTTCCGCAGCCCGCCACTGAACAACCGCCACACGCAGGCGATGGGGACCGCGTACGCTCGTCGCCTCTGGCTCGCCGGCTCGCCGCTGAACAGGGCTTGGAGCTCGGCAGGATCGAGGGAACCGGCCCGGCCGGCCGCATAATCAAGCGCGATATCGAGGCTGCGCTCAAGTCGGACGCCGAGCCGTCCGTCGCTGCTGCGCAGCCTAGTCGGGCGGCAACCGGCGACTTCGAGGACATCCCTCTTTCCCAGATGCGCAAGACGATAGCCAGGCGTCTTGCTGAATCCATCGGACCCATACCGACGTTCTACCTTACCGCCGAGTTCGACATGGAGCGTGTAGCAGAAATGCGAGCGGCGATGATGGAGATGGGTGAACAATTCAAGGTTTCGGTCAACGACATCGTCCTGAAGGCCGTGGCGACGGCACTCGCACTCCACCCGGAAGTGAATGCGCACTGGCTCGGGGATCGCATTCGCAAATTCAAACGCGTGCACCTCGGCATGGCCGTAGCAATTGATGAAGGGCTCATCACGCCGGTCGTCTTCGACGCCGACAGCAAGCGCCTGAGTGAGATTGCGCTGGAGGCGAGGGCTCTCGCCGCCCGGGCTCGCGATCGTAAACTCAAACCCGATGAGTACACCGGTTCCACATTCTCGGTATCCAACCTCGGCATGTTTGGAATCGATCAGTTCACCGCAATCATCAATCCGCCGGAGGCGGGGATTCTCGCGATAGGCACGCTAGAGGCCAAGCCGGTTGCCGGCGGTGGAGGGGGGCCGGGCGGTGTGGAATTTCGAAAGCGGATGCGCGTTACAATGAGCTGCGACCATCGGGTGATAGACGGAGCCACCGGCGCCAAGTTCCTACAGACTCTCCGGCGTATGCTGGAGAATCCGCTGATGCTGGTGTTCTGATAGAGCGGGTGTAGGGTGTAGGGTGTGGGGTGTAGGGTGTCTGGTAAGGGCTCCCGACTCCTGACTACTGTCACCCGACACCCGACACCCGACACCCGACACCCAACACCCGACACCCGACACCCGAGCCCCAATGTCTTCCTTCGATGTGATCTTCATAGGTGGCGGTCCCGCTGGCTACGTAGGCGCGATCCGATGCGCACAACTTGGCCTTGCCACCGCTGTGGTGGAGCGCGACAAGCCAGGAGGTACGTGCGTAGCGTGGGGCTGCATTCCGGCGAAGGCATTGCTCGAATCAGCGTCATTGGCCAATCGGGTTCGCCACGCCAAGGATTTCGGTATCGAGGTTGAAAGTGTGTCGTTCAATTTCGGCGGAGCCTCCAGGCGCGCTAAGTCCGTCAGCGATCAGAACGTGAAGGGAGTCGAGTTTTTGTTCAAGAAAAACAAGATCACCTACGTGAAGGGTACCGGCAGGATCGCCGGCAAGGGCACGATCGCGGTGAAGACAGCGGACGGGAAGGAAGAAAGGCACGAGGCAAAGAAAGGCATCGTCATCGCGACGGGTTCACGCGTTAAGGGCCTTCCGCAGGCGGGACTCGAGCTCAACAAGACTACCATCATCTCCTCCGACGAAGCCCTCTACATGGAGCGGGCACCACGGACCATGGCCATCATCGGCGCCGGAGCCGTAGGCGTGGAGTTCGCCGATGTCTTCAGCGCATTCGGCACCGAAGTGACACTGATAGAGGTGCTGCCCGCAATCGTTCCACTGGAGGATGCCGAGATCTCCGCAGAGCTCGCGAAGAGCTTCAAGAAGCGCAAGATAGATGTTGTTACGGGAGCGAGAATTCAGAGCGTCAAGGCAGCAAAGGACTCCGTGACGCTGCAGGTCGAGGCTGCCGGGCAAAAACGCGAGATCAAGGTGGATCAGGTGCTCGTTGCCGCGGGCCGAGCGCCGGTGATAGAGGACGCTGGGCTAAAGGAGGCTGGCGTAGAGCTCACCGAGCGTGGTTTCATAAAGATCAACGAGCGCATGGAGACCTCGGTCGCCGGCATCTATGCCATCGGTGACGTGGCCGGGCCTCCAATGCTGGCGCACAAGGGGTCGCGCGAGGGAATGGTGCTCGCGGAGCTACTAGCAGGCCAGCAGCATGTCCATCTTGTGAATTACGGCAACATTCCCAATGCCACTTACTGCCATCCTGAGATCGCGTCGATCGGTCTCACCGAGCAACAGTGCAAGGAGCAGAAGCTCGATTACAAGGTCGGCAAGTTCCCGTTCTCTGCAAACGGACGAGCACGGACGTCGGGCGAAACGGAGGGATTCGTCAAGATCATTCGGGGCGCCAAGTATGGGGAGATCCTCGGCGCGCACATCATCGGCGCGCACGCCACCGAGCTCTTGCACGAGCTCGCCGTCGCGCGTGAGAACGAGTTCACGGTGGAGGAGATCGACCTCGCCATCCATGCGCATCCGACACTTGCCGAGGCTGTTGCCGAGGCGGCGCTAGACTCGTTCGGTAAGATGATTCATGCCTGAGACCAGGGGGTCAGCGCGCTGGGTTAGGGGTGCCTGAGCTCTGGGTCGCGCAGCTTGGGCTCATGCCGTACGGCGAAGCACTGGACCTTCAGAGACAAGTAGCCAGAGCGCGAATCGCTGGAACAGTTGCTGAGGACGTTCTGCTTCTCCTCGAGCATCCTCCAGTCGTTACTCTGGGGCGGACATCGAAGGAGGCGAATCTGATGTCTTCGCCGGAGTTTCTCGCGTCGCGTGGAATCGAGCTCTTTGAGGTAGAGCGTGGCGGCGATGTGACCTTCCACGGACCGGGACAGCTGGTTGGATATCCCATCATCGACCTCAAGCGGCACAAGCAGGACCTGCACTGGTACCTGCGCCAGGTCGAGGAGGCACTCGTTCTCGCGCTCGCCTTATATTCGATTTCGGCGGAGCGCAATCCCGGTCGGACGGGAGTTTGGACCGGCGGCCGGAAGATCGCCTCCATCGGCGTCCATGCCCGCGACTGGGTAACGTGGCATGGATTTGCACTCAACGTCACCACTGACCTGGCATATTTTGATCTGATCGTTCCGTGCGGAATCACTGGCGTCGTCATGACGTCCATCGCTCGCGAGCTGGGTAAAACCACTACGATCGAGGACGCGAGTCGCGAGGTCTCCCGTTCGTTCGCGAGCGTGTTCTCGCTCGACGTGGAGATGGTGAGTCGAGCGGACCTTCTCGCCCACCTGGCGAACGCCGGATGAGCGAGAGGCGCGACTTTGCGTCTGAGCTGAACGTGGAACAGCATGCGGCCGCCACGTTCGGCGATGGTCCGCTGCTGATAGTCGCCGGCGCCGGAACAGGTAAGACTCGCACGCTCGTGTACCGCGTGGCACACCTGGTGGAGCGCGGCGTACGCCCGGCCAGAATCCTGCTGCTCACCTTCACGCGGCGCGCTGCGCAGGAGATGCTCTCACGCGCGGAGCGGCTGGCCGGCAGCGCAACCTCGCGCGTTCACGGCGGTACCTTTCACGCTACCGCGAACCGTCTGCTTCGAGCATACGGAGAAGGTGGCGGCATCCCCCGCGATTTCACCATTCTCGATCAGAGCGACGCCGCGGACCTGACCGGTCTATCGCGCGCTAACCTGGGTTACGCGCAGAAGAAGTCTCGATTTCCCAAGAAGGAGACGCTGCACTACGTGTATTCCCGGCACGTAAACACGGAACGGACCGTCGAAGAGATAGTTAGAGACGAATACCCGCAGTTTCTCGACTATTCGCAGGACTTTATAAGGATCTTCGCCGACTACGTCGCCAGGAAGGGAGAGCGTAATCTCGTGGATTACGACGATCTGCTTCTTTTCTGGGCAGGAATGCTCGAGGGATCTGAATCTCTGGGTGCGCGCATCGCGTCGCTCTACGATCACGTCCTGGTGGATGAATACCAGGACACAAATCTGCTCCAGGCGCGCATTCTGCGCGGCATGTGCCGCATGCACCGTAACATCACGGTTGTGGGGGATGATGCTCAGAGCATCTATTCATTCCGCGGCGCAAACGTCCGCAATATTCTCGACTTTCCGCGCGATTTTCCTGGCGCGACTGTAGTCACTCTCGAACAGAACTATCGCTCCACCCAGCCGATACTCGACGTCACCAATGTCGTCATCTCCCGAGCCGCGGAACGCTACACGAAGAACCTGTGGACCAGGCGCACCGGAGGCGAGCAGCCCTGGCTCGTAGCTGCCAGGGAGGAGCACGACCAGACTTCGTTCGTCGTGGACCGAATCCTCGAGCTGCACGAAACCGGAATTCCACTGCGTGAGATAGCCGTGCTCTTTCGTGCGGGATACATGTCGGCTGATCTCGAGATCGAGCTGACTAACCGCAAGATTCCATTCGAGAAGTGGGGAGGCCTGAAGTTTCTCGAAGCGGCCCACGTCCGTGATGTCCTGGCCTTTCTGCGGGTAGTGGAGAACCCGCGGGACGAGGTGAGCTGGTATCGCGTGCTGCTGTTGCTGCCAGGTGTGGGAGACGCCACTGCGCGCGCCGCGATCGCTGCGATGGTCGAACGGGCATGGGATGCTAGATCACTCTCGTCATTCGCACCACCGCCGAAGGCGCGGGAATCGCATGCACGTCTGATTGCGCTCATCGACCTCCTGTCGACGGCTGACACCACGGGCCTCCGGACCCTGAGCGCTGAAATAGCGCATATCAGAAGGATGTATGACGATATCCTGCGCGAGCGCTACGACCATCCGGAGCCTCGGCTCGCGGATCTGGATCAGCTCGAGAATATCGCCGGACAGTTTCCAGGTCGCGCCGTCTTTCTGGCCGAGCTGGCGCTCGAGCCGCCGTCTGCGACGCAGGATCTGGCGAGCGGCAGTCCGGCGAAGGACGATGCCCTGATATTGAGCACGGCACACAGCGCCAAGGGCCGCGAATGGGAAGCCGTTTTCGTCATCTGGGCCGTGGATGGCTGGTTCCCTTCGGCGCGCGCCCTGCGCGACGATGATGAGGCGGAAGAGGAGCGGCGACTCATGTACGTCGCGCTCACACGAGCTCGCAATCACCTCGCCGTTGTCTATCCGCTCAACGTTTATAGCTCGCGCTACGGATCCGATTACTCTACGGATCAGCTGTCGCGCTTCCTGGATGCCGGTGTACGCGAGAAGATGCAGCGCATGATCGCGTATCCGGATGCCGCCGTAGTGATGTCAGCCCAGACGCCTGAGACGAAGACTCTCGATCTGCGTGCTATTCTGCGCGGACGCTTTGGGCAGGCCCAATAGAGGCTCGGGTGTCGGGTGTGGGGTGTCGGGTGTAGGGTAAGAGCTGTTCGTCATGCGCATCCCTTTGACTGAGTACGTCTCCACCCGACACCCGATCTACTTAGTGGTCTTCGACGCCACCCAGTCGCGCACAGCGCCATATGGATCATCTGGGCGCGAGCGCGCAAGCGACATGATTCGGCGCACGGACCGGCTCAAATCGCTGCCTTCCAGCGCGTAGGCAGCGTCGAACAGGTCAAGATCGGTGACGTAGATTCGGCGCGCGAGAAGCACTGCGTTGTCCAACGGTTGCCGCGCGATGGCGCCGCGGGTCGCCGGCATCATCAGGCTCGGCGCCACGTCGTCGCGAAGTGTAGTGCGAGCTCTCGCATAAATCTTGTCGCGAGCCGAAAGTCGCTCGGCCGCGCTACCGGGATGAGCGTCGAATGCCGAGTCCAGGGATCTATATAGTCCACTCCAGAACCGCCCCATCGTCATCTCGTCGTGCCAGTCCGCGCGCGCAAGCTCGGCTCTGCGCTCGTCCTTGAAGCGTGCAAAGAATAGCTCTGCGCCGCGCGAGCCCACGAAATTCGCGAAGGATTCATTGAAGACTGCCTGGCCGCTGGCGTAGAAGGAGTTGTGCGTGATCTCATGGATCACAGTGTTGACCAGACTGACCGAGTCGAGCCTCAGTGTCGTGGACAGCAGAGGATCGTTGAAGTAACCCAGCGTGCTGAAGGCAGACGCGGGACGTAGATAAGTGTCGTAACCGTCCTCGCGCATTGCATGTGCGGATTCCCGTGCCAGGTCGAAATCGAAGAACCCCTTGTAGGGAACGCGGCCGACCACGGGAAACCACCAGGTGACCGGCTCGAGACGGTCGCGCTGCGCCGCCGAGAGGACGAGTACGAGAGTGTCCCTGTCCACTTCGCTGTACGCGGTAAAGCTTTCTTCAGCGCGCAACGCCAGACCATCCCGCGCGAATTCACGGGCCGCCAGGACCAAGCCGAGTTTGGCGCGAGTGGCTGCCCTGATGTCCGGACTCGCGGACAGCTTGTCGATAGGCTGGCGCGCGGCGAGTATTCTCGCCTCGGCCCAAGCGGCCCGTACGATATAGCGGCCTGTCGGCGTGAGCGCGGTCAGCGTCGCTATGCCGACGACGATAACACCGGCCGCGATAAGCACACGCCGCGCCCATTTCATCGAACCGCGATTATCGCCTCCAGCGCGCGCCAATGCGATGCGTCGGGCCGAGGTCGTGAAAGTTCTGGTAGGCATAATCCAACGAGAGGGGGCCTGCGCGGAAGCCGCCTCCATAGGAGACGGGTGACACATCTGCCTGCGCCGGCTGGTCTCTGTATCCCGCACGAGCGTAGAGAACCAATTCGGCACTCGAGACCCACGCCACCTCCGCGCCTACGCCGGATGCAAAATCAGACCCTCGCGTGCGCGATACCTCAGCTACTGTCACCACGTCCAATGAATTCATTAGCTTGAAGGGCAGTGACCCACCAAGCCTTGCGCGCCGCGGGAGAGGGGCCGAAATACCAGCCAGCTCGAGGTCACCACCAAGATGCTGCATGGAGAGCGCTATCGTCGCGCCTCGTCCCACGTCGAACGCGGTGCCGAGATCCACCGCAGCTGTTCCACCATTGGTGCCGGCCAACCGCTGCGCCACGTACTTCGTGGCCACGCCGGCCCGACCCCGACCCAATCTCATGGCATAGCCCACCACCGCCGCGTAGTCACTTCCCTCCACCACTCCGCCCGTCGAAATGCCGGTCAAACTGCCGGAACCGTCGCTGGGTAGGATCTCTTCAGCGCTGCCATAGTCGAGCACCTGCACCCCCAAGCCCAGAGTGCCTCGTCGTCCGAGTTTGGCGGATAGAGCAACCGCGCCAAGCGTCGACGAGCCCACGTACCTCTGAACCGAGATGCTCGCGGACATCGAGCTGCCGATTGTCTCCAGCTGCGACGGATTGTAAAAGATTACAGCGTCGTCCCCACCAGACGCTGCGAACGCGTCACCCATTGCCAACGATCGAGTGCTGGCCGGGAGTTCCAGTACCACCGCCGAGCTGTTGCCTCTCCCCTGAGCGTTGGCCGGGGCTGCAATCGCGAACGTTAGGACTATGCCTATTGCGGCTGTTCTCCGCCTCACGGCGTGGGCGGCAACCTCACAACCCCAACCTGCGCCTTCAGGTTTGCCGGAAACTGCCCGGCACCTGGAGCGGAGAACTGAAGCCCAATCGAGCTGCTTGGCTTGAGCGTCTGAAGCCGGTAGAAATCCATCGTACCAGGTACCATGCTGGCCGTGACCGAGCCGTTGAACGGCAGCGGTTTCAGGACTATTGGAAACGGACGCGGTACGGTCGAACTCGGCACACCACCACGAATGAGCGCGCGATAGAGTGCATCGTAGAGGAATCGCAAGTTTCGAGACGCAAAGCGGTAGCGCGGCTGGACGCTGGCGCGAGGGAAGCCCGGGATGCTGTCGGTCCAGAGCGAGATGCTGAAATCGCCGAACAACGACTGGAACGTCTCACCTGTCTCGGCTTCCACGTTCTCGGTACTCGTTCTGCTTGTTTGCACCAACCGCCCGTAGATGGTGCTGTCAGTTTGGTCGCCAAGCCAGCGGAGGAACAGCCACGCGGCCCCCCGCTCGTCCAGGGTTCCAGTCGACGAGAACAGAGTCAGCGAGTTGAGGTCCGGGTTGGTTAGATAGCGGTAAGAGTTGAACAGGTTGCCGGTTATGAAGGGGCTCGCTGAATCGGGAAAGACCTGGGCTGGATTGGTTCGCCCCGACGGAGGGGGGAACTTGTTCTCGTAGTAGCGCGACGCCAACTCCTCGGCGATATGACTCAACGCCTCGTTCAGCCAGACCGACTCGTCGCTGCCACCCCGCACCAGCACCTTCTGGTTGAACGAAATCATGTGCTGGAGCTCGTGGATGAAAGTGCTGGGAACTATCCCCTCCACCTGGCTCACACTGTGCGCACAACTCACGCTGGCGTTTGCGTCGGGCACGAGTGCGTAAAAGATCTCACCCTTATTGGAGTTCACGCTTGTGCTCGCGAGGTCAAACCCGAAAAAGAATCCCGTGACGAACCCGTCGGTGCTGCAGGTTGCCGCGTCCGTCAGCGCGTTCACGACAGGCGTGAGTAGCACGATCACCTTGCCATTACGATCGATGTCGGATGCGGTGCCGAAGTTGTTAACACCGATAGGATACAGATCCGTGTCGAACAACCGCCCGAAAGCCGCCAATTGCGCATCGCTGAACCCGGGGGGGGCGTTGGTGTCGACGTAAAGGAGAATATTCGCGCCGATGAACTTGAGGCGGCCCGTCGCCGACTTGAAATTGTTGCCGTCTAGGTCCGAAAGAACCTTGAACGAGCGCGTGCTGTTCAGCGTCAGCGCCTCGAGGACCTGACCGCCCAGAAAGCGCGTTGGACCCAGTGCGGCAGCCGCCGGAGCCAGTTGGTGCTCTGTGCGTCTGAGCGACAGCTCGAAGTCCGCCTGCACTCTGTTAAAGCCGCCCACCATCGTTGGCTGCACCGGCTGTGACGAGATGAACTGGGCTAGCGTGCCCTGACTTCCGAGCGTGAAGGGAACCTGAGCGAGCGGTGCCGTCGCCGTCGCGAACTGGGGCACGACAACGTAATTGGCACTGTCACCTTCCAGTCCCAGACACGTGCCTAGCTCCGTCCCTGCTATGGTTAGTGCCTCAAAGAGCTCGAGCCGCACACCACCCGCCGGGGCTGCGTACGTGACGCTGAGAGGATTGGTCGGCGCGGACCCAACCAGGACCGTAACCGCGACGGCTCCCGGAGTGATGCATGGTGGCACAACAACTTCAAGCCGCGTAGGGGTTGGTCCCTGCAGTACCCTGCCCTTGACCGTGCCGAACAGCACAACGTTGCCGCCTGTCGTGGTGTTGAAGTTCGTCCCTGTAAGGATGATCGTATCGCCGGCCTGAACCGCGGTCTTCGACGCCGACACGAGAGTGGGCGGCGGCGTTGCTGTGGCCGTAAAGCCAACTTCATCGTTCGGCTTATTCTCGAGGAAAGCCTTGAACCTGTAGGTGCCCTGGGCGGGTCCCAGTCTGGCATTTACGCTCGCGATTCCGGCAAGCCCCGTAGTGACGACCGTGTCGCTCACCTGGGCTCCGGATCCCGACTCCACGGCGAATAGAACCTCGACACCGCTGACAGGAGTCCCCGTGGCATCCTTCACACCTACTTGTAGCGGCTGCGACAGTAGAGCGCCGGCAGGTGCTGACTGGCCGTCCCCTCCCTGCTGGGTCAACTGGAACACTTCGGACGGCGTATTCCCGCTGTCGTCGCCGCAAGCTACGAGCGCGCCAGCAAGGAGGTAGCATACCGGAAAAGACAGTCTCACGTCCCATACCTCGATTTGAAGGCCCAACATGCTACGCAATCTGGATAGGCGCGCGCTTCTTGCCAAGCGAAATGTGCCAGCCCCATCTATCAGCGCGGAGTGTGCCATCGCACCGAAATCGTACCATTTACCGGGTAGGCATCCCTTGCAGAAAGGGCTATTATGCTAATACGCAGACGACCCATACCCGGACCTGTTACCCCGCTCAGGATTTGATGGCTTTCGTACACCTCCATTGCCATTCCGAGTACTCACTGCTCGACGGTGCCAACCGCATCGACGACCTGATCGCCCGGGCAAGGGAGTTTGAGCAGCCAGCCCTGGCGATAACTGATCACGGCAATTTGCACGGTGCCTGGGAGTTTCAGGAAAAGGCCAGGAAAGCCGGCCTCAAGCCTATCATCGGTATGGAGGCGTACGTGGCGCCAGGCAGCCGTCGCGAGCGAATCCGAGCTGCCACTGGAAAGAAGCCGTACTTCCATCTCGTGTTGCTGGCGCGCAATGCGGTGGGCTACAAGAACCTCTCCAAGCTGTCTTCCCTCGCGTATACGGAGGGCTTCTACGCCAGGCCGCGCGTCGATCGCGAGCTCCTCGCCAGGTACCGGGAAGGTATCGTCGTCTCCAGCGCATGCATGGCAGGCGAAGTCGCTTCTCATCTTCTTGCAGGTCGCTACGAGGAAGCCAGGAGCGCAGCCGCGTGGTACGCGGACGTCTTCCAGGACCGTTATTACCTCGAGGTGCAGGCGCACGACTCCGGGGGGCAGCAGGCAGCACTGAACAAACAGATCTTCCAACTCGCGGCAGACATGGGCCTGCCGGTAGTCGCTACAAACGACGCGCACTTCCTGCGCGCCTCCGATCATGACTCCCACGACATCCTCCTCTGCATCGGACTAGGCAAGGCTCGCCAGGATGAAGACAGGATGCACTACGACAAGGGACTGTACTTCAAGAACGCCGATGAGATCGCGTCTCATTTTCCAGGTCGTCCGGACGTGATGGAGAACACGCTTCGCATAGCTGATGAAGCCGGCATCGAGTTCGCGAAAAAGTATTACCTGCCTTCATTCCCGCTTCCCGCAGGCGTGGCCAGTGAGAACGAATTCCTGGTGAGCGTGGCTGAAGCCGGTGCCACGGAGCGATACGGTGATCCGCTTCCCGCACCGGTAAGGGAACGATTGGACTACGAGCTCGGAGTGATCACCAAGACCGGTTACGCCGGCTACTTCCTGATCACTTATGATTTCATCAAGGCAGCGCGAGATCGTGGAATCCCCGTGGGACCGGGACGCGGATCGTCCGCTGGCTCCATTGTTGCCTACGCGCTCCGCATCACGGACGTGTGCCCCCTCAGGTTCGACCTCCTCTTCGAGCGTTTCCTGAACCCGGAGCGGATTTCGATGCCGGATATTGATGTGGATTTCTGCTTCGAGCGTCGCGGCGAGGTAATCGAGTACGTCCGGCAAAAGTACGGCCGCGAGTCCGTGGGTCAGATCATCACCTTCGGCACCATGAAATCGCGAGCGGTGGTCAAGGATGTAGGCCGCGTTCTCGGATTCACGCCGGCCGAGACCGACCAACTGGCCAAACTCATACCCAACCAGCCCAATTACTCGCTCACGGTAGCTGAGGCCGTAAAGCAGATAAGCGATATACAGAAGCTCTACAGGAACGACGAACGCTATAAGCAGCTCCTCGACTACGCGATGTCGCTCGAGGGACTGGCGCGTCACGCGGGTGTACACGCGGCCGGCGTCGTCATCGCCCCGGGACCTCTGGACGAGTACGTGCCGGTTTGCACCCAGGCGACCAAGGGCGCGGGTAGCCTCGCTGCCGACGAGGAGATGATTGCCGTCACCCAGTACGACATGAACGCGCTGGAGAAAGTCGGCATGCTCAAGATGGATTTCCTGGGCCTCACCACCCTGACAGTGATATTCGACGCACTCAACGCCATTCAGAGTCGCACGGGCGAGCGCATCGATTTCGACCGAATAGGGCTGGATGATGAGGAAACCTACCGGCTTCTCCGAAACGGACGCACGTGTGGCGTCTTCCAGTTCGAGTCTCCGCTCGCCACAGACATGCTGCGGAGCATTCGCTGTGACCGCTTCGACGATCTCGTGGCTTCCAACGCGCTTATGCGTCCCGGGCCTCTGGATGCCGGCATGCATCGAGTATTCATTCAGCGCAAGCGCGGCGAGGAGCCTGTGACCTACCTGTTGCCCGAGCTGCGCGACATCCTCGAGACGACTTACGGCGTTATCACCTACCAGGAGCAGGTGATGCGCATCTCGCAGACGCTCGCTGGCTGCTCGCTCGCGGAAGCCGACTTGCTCCGAAAAGCGGTGGGAAAGAAGGATCCCGTGCTGATTCGGCAGGAGCTGGGCAAGTTCGCCGAACGAGCGATGATGCGGGGTTACGATCGGCGCGTGATAGAGGAAATATCCGCGCAGATTTCCACCTTCGGCCGCTATGGCTTCCCGAAGGCGCACTCGGTCGCGTATTCCCTTCTCTCGTACCAGACGGCGTGGCTAAAGGCGCACTACCCGGCCGAATTCATGGCAGCCATGTTGTCTTCGCAGATCGGGAATACCGACAGCGTCGTCAAGTACATCAACGAGGCACGCGATCTGGGTCTGGACCTGCTTCCGCCCGATCTCAACGAATCAGGCTACAAGTTCACCGTCGTCAATGAGGGAAAGATCCGGTTTGGCCTCGGCGCCATTCGCAACGTTGGGCGATCGGCCATCGAGTCGATTCTTGCCGCGAGACGCGACAGCCCCTTCACCGAGCTCTACGATTTCGCGCATCGGGTCGACCTGAGACTCTGCAACAAGCGCGTTTTCGAATCCCTGATTGCAGCGGGCGCACTGGACAGCCTCGAGGGCCACCGAGCGCAACACGCCAAGGCTCTCGACGGTGCGCTTCAGGAAGCAGCGCTGCGCCAGGAGGAGCGAACGAGCGGCCAGAGCTCGCTCTTCGGCGACGTCAGCACCAATCACAATGTCCATCCGTCACCGCGCTTGCCCAGCGTGCCCAGATGGACGGATTCCGAGCGTCTTGCCAGAGAGAAGGAGGCACTCGGCTTTTACATTTCGGGCCATCCGCTCGAGCCGTTTCGAACGGAGGTCGAGCTGTTCGCAACGCACACGGTTGCCCAGTTGGGTCCGTGGTCGGAAGCTTCAATGGCCCTGGGCGTCGTAATAACAGCGGTCAAACGGCAGCTGAGCAAACGCAGCGGCGCAGAGTTCGCACGATTGACGGTTGAGGATTTTAGCGGATCCTGCGAGGTGCTCGTTTTCCCAGAGGCGTGGACGCTCATTGGCGACCGTGTGAGGACAGATGTGCCGGTGCTGCTGAAGGGTGGTTACTCCCGGCGCGACCAGGCTGGTGACAATCCAGTCTTCATCGTGGAGTCGGTGACTCCGTTCTCCGAGCTGCGCGCCAACGGCAACGTCGCGGTGGCCTTCGAGTTACCGGCAGGGGCGAGCATATCGCCCGGCGTAATCGCCGACCTGCGCCATATCGTTCAGACTCATGCCGGGTCAGCCCCAGTTGAGTTGCGCTGGACCGACGGGTCCGGAACGACCGCCAGACTGAGATCGCGAACGCTTCGGATTGCCGTGACGCACTCCGCGCTGAGCGATCTGCGCGCTGTGTTCGGTGCCGCGCGTGTCAAACTCGTTCGCGGGAGCTAGACAATGGCAGGTCCGCCCAGCCTGGAATTCGAGAAGCCGATAATCGAGCTGGAACGCCAGATCGCAGAGCTGAAGGCGATGGCTGACAAGCGTCAGATGAGCGTGTCGGACGAGCTAGTACCACTCGAGCGGAAACTGGATGAGTTGCGAGTGGATGTGTATCGCAATCTTACGCCTATACAGCGTGTGCAGGTAGCGCGCAACTCGCGGCGGCCCTTCACCGCGGACTATCTGCGTCTCGCCTTCACCGATCACATCGAGTTGCACGGCGACCGCGCTTTCCGGGATGATCCCGCCATCGTCGGCGGCTGGGCCCGCTTGGATGGTGAAACCGTAATGGTTATCGGACACCAGCGCGGTCGTGATACCAAGGAAAACATCAAACGCAACTTCGGTATGCCGCATCCGGAAGGCTACCGGAAGGCTCTTCGCCTCATGAAGCTCGCTGAGAAATTTCACGTTCCCGTGGTAACCTTCATCGATACTCCAGGCGCTTGGGCGGGGCTGGGTGCCGAGGAGCGCGGACAGTCGGAAGCCATCGCCCGGAACCTGCTCGAGATGAGTCAACTCCAGACACCCATCATCGCCACGGTGATCGGCGAGGGTGGGTCGGGCGGCGCACTGGCCCTTGGCGTCGCGGACCGGGTGTTGATGATGGAGAACGCAATCTATTCAGTGATCACTATCGAAGGTTGCGCCGCGATATTATGGAAGGATGGCAAGAGCCCGGAGATGAAGGAGCGTGCAGCGACCGCTCTTCGCCTCACCGCACAGGATCTCCAGGAGCTCAACGTGATCGATGGGATAATTCCGGAGCCTCCGGGAGGAGCGCACGCTGATCAGGAGGCAGCGGCAATGGCAGTGCGTGACGCGCTCTGTAGAAATCTGGACGACATCAGGCGCTACAAGCCCGAGAAGCTGGTGCGCAGGCGCCGTGAAAAATTCCTCGGAATGGGGCAGTTCACCGAATGACGCATCTGGTTGAGGTTGCCTTCAAGGGCAACCGGAAGGCATTCTATCTTTGGGAGGGCGAGGACCCACCGCCCATCGCGAGCACCGTGATCGTCGAAGCGGATCGAGGCGAAGACCTAGGTCGCGTGCACTCGATCGGAGAACGAGCTTCGCTGCGGTGCGGCGGATGCTCTCACGGCCATGGCGCGGAACAGCCCCAGAGCAGGATGCTCAGGCCCGCCACCCGAGATGACGAGAGGCGGGAGCGCGAGGTGCGCTCACAGGACGACGACGTGCGTAGGCGGGCAATGGAGCGTGTCCGCGAGCATGGTCTTGGCATGAAGCTCACCGACGCAGAATGGCAGTGGGATCGGAAGAAGCTCACTTTCTACTTTACCGCGGACAGGCGCGTGGATTTCCGCACGCTCGTGCGTGATCTTGCCTCCGCCTTCCGTACACGCATCGAGCTCAAACAGATCGGCGTGAGAGATGAGGCGAAGCGGTTATCCGGAATTGGCCGCTGCGGACGCGAGTACTGCTCTGCCTCGTGGCTCCAGGAGCTCCGGCCGGTGAACCTGCAGGTGGCCAAGGACCAGCGTCTCTCACTCAATCCTTCCCAGATATCCGGCGCCTGCGGGCGTCTGATGTGCTGTCTTCGCTACGAGCATGATTTCTATGTGCAGAGCCGCAAGCGATTTCCCAAGGAGGGAAAGATTCTGATCACTTCGCGCGGTGAGGAGAACGTGCTCTTCAACGACATTTTCAGAGATCGTGTGACGCTACGCGGCAGTGACGGAGAGACTCGCGTGGTTCAGCTGAACGATCTCAAGCTCGAGCTATCCTCGGCCGGCAATTCGACAGCAGCGGATGAACGGGAAGAAGAGCCCGAAACCATCGTAGCCACGGACGAACAGGATATCGTTCTCATAGACGAAGAGATCAGCTTGCTAGCCAAGGAGGATGGATTATCCTCCACGGACGTCGCATCCGTCCGGCGGCGCAAACGGGGACGCCGCGGTGGCCGTCGCAACAGACCTTCCGGCGACACCACGCAGCAATAACGTGGCGCCATCCGCGTTCTACATTACCACCGCAATAGACTACGCCAACGGTGATCCGCACGTCGGTCACGCCTTCGAGAAGATCGGAGCCGACGTCATAGCTCGGTACCACCGTCTGCGGGGCAAGAACGTCCACTTCCTGGTAGGAATGGACGAGCACGGGCAGAAGGTCGCCCAAACCGCGGCTGAAGCGGGCATTTCCCCACAGGAACTCGCCGACCGAATTGCAGGTAGCTTCGCACGAATGTGGAGCAGGCTTGGTATCTCGTACGACCAGTTCATTCGAACAACCGGAACCCCGCACAAGACCGGTGTACGAGCTCTCATAGAACAGATGTTCGAACGCAATCCCGGGGATTTCTACGAGAAGAGCTACGAGGGTTGGTACTGCGTGGGCTGCGAGCTCTTCAAGCGGGAGAGCGAGCTCAACGATGGAAGATGCGCCCTGCACCCCACACGAACTCTTCAATGGACCGAGGAGCGCAACTGGTTTTTCAGGCTCACTCGATACGAGGGTTTGCTCCGCGAGCTGCACGAGCACCGGCGGAAATTCCTGCAACCCGAAAGCCGCCGAAACGAGATACTGGGTCTGCTCAAGGCCGGGCTAGAGGACATCTCGATCACGCGGTCTCGGCTCTCGTGGGCCATACCATTCCCCAGGGAGACCAGTGCCGGGGAGACGCAGGGGACCTGGGTCTGGTTCGACGCGCTCCCCAATTATCTGACCGCTACGGGCTTCCCCGAACCTCGCTACGAGCAGCGGTGGCCTGCGCAGCTACACGTCATTGGGAAGGATATCACTCGCCTCCATGCCGTTGTATGGCCAGCCATGTTGACGTCGGCGGGCCTGCCGCTACCGGAACGCGTCTGGGCGCACGGTTGGGTCTCTTTGGGCGGTGAGCGGTTCAGCAAGTCGGCCGGCGTTCAGCTGGATCTGGATGAAGCCATCGATCGCTTCGGTCCGGACGCGTTCCGGTACTTTCTGATGCGCGAGGTTCCATTCGATGGCGACGGCGGTTTCTCATGGGAGCGCTTCGAAGAGAGGTACAATGCCGACCTAGCGAACGCTTTCGGCAACCTCGCCAGCCGCACCCTTGCCATGATCGCGCGATATCGCGGAGGCCTGATACCGCTTGGAATGCCCAACGAGATCGATAGGGCTGACGCGCAGGATGTCGCGGCCTACGTGGAGGCGATGGAAGGAAATCTGCTGCACGAGGCACTCCGATGCGTTTGGCGAACTGTCGCTCGCGGCAATGAGTACGTGGATCACCAGGCTCCCTGGCAGGTCGCGAAGGACCCCTCACGCTCAGCCGACCTCAGCGGCACGCTTGCGACACTGGCGCGCCAGCTAGTACGGCAATGCGTGCTCGTGTCTCCCTTCATGCCTTTCAAAGCGTCCGAACTTTGGCAGCGGTTGGGTGGATGTGCCAGGGACGCTGCTGGCACGTGGGCGGACGTTGAGGCTGCCAACCCGACTGACTGGGCGGTCAGTAAGGGAGATCCTCTCTTCCCGAGAGGCGATTAGTCCGCATAAACCGTTGTCGCACAACCATGTTACGACATAGCCTCGTCGACAGTCTACTGTTGATAGACCAGTCGTTGAGGACCCGATGAAGCAGAAACGCTGGACCCTGCTGGTCGTTCCAGACGGAAATGACCCCGTCCGCACGCTCTCCATGACGCGTGACCGCTTCCGAGTTCTGGGCGCCGTCTCCGCCTTGGCATGCTTGGTCGCGATCCTGGCCTCCGGACTCCTGATGTCGCGGGTGGCAACGCCTAGTTCCATGCTCGCGAGCCGCACGGAACGAGAGCTCAGTGAGCGGCTGCTGGTTATGCAGGCCAGGCTTGACAGCCTGCACGATACGCTACAGGTGATCGGCGAGCGCGACACTCAGCTGCGACTTTTTGCAGGCCTGCCGAGGATCGATTCCCAGCCGAGCGTGACAACCGCCGGCTCTTTGAGCATCGACTCGATGTCGGGTTCGAATTCCGGCCGGGTGCTCCGGACAAGTCGGGCTCGCAACATTATGGAGCGCCTTGCGGAAGGCACGGCAGCTGACATGGACGACCTGATCCGGCGCGCCAACTCGCTCGCGACCTCTTTCGCGCACGTGTCGGCAGCGATAGAGCGCAACCATGAAAGGAGCGGGCGCATACCCTCCATCATGCCGACCGCGGGTTGGTTATCAAGTGCATTTACCAGGAGCCGCTTTCACCCCATTCTGCATGTGTCACGTCCGCATGAAGGAATTGACGTGAGTGCTCCCATGGGCGCCCCGATCGTGGCGCCAGCGGCGGGAACCGTTACGCGCGCCACCAGGGAACGGGGCTATGGATTGGTTGTCGAGATAGACCATGGCGACGGGATCACAACACGGTACGCGCACTGCTCGCGGATCTCGGTTCGGCCCGGCCAGCGCGTCAAGCGCGGCGAGGAGATCGCCGCGGTGGGCAACACGGGACTTTCCACTGGCCCCCACCTCCACTACGAGATCCACGTCAACGGCAAAGTGATCGACCCGCTGACTTACGTTCTGCCCTCCGACGCGATACCGGACTGAGTCGGGAGTCAGGATTCGAATCGGGCTAGCTGTTCTCATGTCAGCTGTTCAACTGTCAACAGTTCCTGTCAGTAAGTCCCGACTCCCGACTCCCGACTCCCGACTCGCGAGCCCCTACGCTCCCGGTTTGGAAAAATCGACGGCCGGAGCCTCGCGATTGCCAGGATTGGTAACCTCGAAATATGGTTTGGCGTCGGCGCCAATCACTTTCGCTGTCAGCACCTGGGGAAACTTGCGGATATAGGTGTTGTAGTTGCGCGCGGCTTCATTGTAGTCCTGCCGCGCTACCGCGATTCTGTTCTCAGTACCGGCTAGCTCGTCCTGAAGACGCAAGAAATTCTGGTCGCTCTTGAGCTGAGGATAAGCCTCTGCTATAGCGAGCAGCCTTCCGAGAGCGCCCGTAAGCTGATTGTTCGCCTCAGCCATCTGCGTCAGGTCGCGTGACTGTACCGCGCCTGCCAATCCCGCACGCGCACGCGCGACTTCAGTGAATATCCGCTCCTCCTGCGCCGCATAGCCCTTTACCGTCGCGACCAGATTGGGAACTAGATCGGCTCGGCGCTGCAGTTGCACTTCAATCGTGCTGCGCGCAGACGCTGCCTGCTCGTCATACGTCTGAATGGTGTTGTACCCGCAACCGGCGAGGAGAACAAGCGGTAGCACCAGAATCGGTAAGCGATGTTTCATCTAATTCTCCGAGAAAAGACTAAAGGAAACGGGAGTCGGGTGTCGGGTGTGGGGTGTCGGGTGTGGGGTGTCGGGAACGGGAATCGGAAATCGGGGCAGTATCCCTAGTCCCTAATCCCTAATCCCTAGCAGTTCACGATGGTCTGAAGGCCAACTGCACGACGTACTGACCTGGCTTCACCGCGCGCGGCGGCAACCTCCAGGCGGTCTTCGCCTTGTCGAGCAGACACTCGTTCACGGCTTTCCCTGACCTGGATGACCAGCTGTCGTCTGCAACGCGCGTGTTGGTGATTCCGCCGGCACCTACAGTCACGACGACTGCCACGCCGCCCGCCAGAGTTGGATCATTCTTCTGTCCAAACTCCTGGTAACAGAACTTCGAGAATGCCTGCTCGCGCTCGACGGCTTCCATGAGGGCCGGAGGTGCCGGCGGGATGCTGGGCCGGCGGACTACCGGTTCCTTCGGCATTGTCTTGACGAAGGTGTCCGGCTCCGGCTCTGGGATCGCAGAAGGGATCGACTCCAGGCTGATGGGTGTGGTGTCGATGGCCAGCGCGGTGTCAGGCTGCCCCTTCTTGTCGCCCGGGCAGGCTGCAACCACGAAAACCAAGGGAATTAGCGCTAATCGTCTCATTGGGCACTTGTCCGATCGATGTGGGCTACCAGCTGCTGCGCACCGGCAAGATAGCCGGCGAGCACGGCTGTGACGTCCTGCTCCGACAATTTGTCCGTACCTCTTACGTGACGCACAACGCGTACGAACGGCGCGGCGTCCAGCTTGCCCCCAGTGAGGTCCGAAACCCTACCAGAGAGCACTTCATAGTCGCTGGGCGGCTTCTCGCCGCTCAGGCGAAGCGTAGCGCGAAACAACACCATAAACGTACTCAAACTTGCCGAGAGAAGCTCGATGAGCCGCTTGCGGTCGCCTCCGGCCGCCAGAATTCCCTGCCTCAGCGCGAGGAGCTTCCCCATGGCCTCATGCTCCAGCTCGTGTCTGAGCGCCCCGCGATTGACCGTGATGCCGTCAAAAGGCAGCGTCCCGTGAAGCACGCGGTGCCGCTCCAGGATGTCGGCGTACTCCATGGCGAAGATGTCGGCCGACCGTCGCCATTCGTCGAGCGTAAGGGTTAGCGGCGGCGGATTGCCACCCTCTGCCCAGGCGCGCGCGATCGCCGCCTCGCGTCCAAGCGATTCCAGGTCCAGCTTGTCCACTATCACAAGGACGTTGTAATCGGACTTCTTGGGGATGTGCTCTCCTGCTGCTGCGGAGCCGTAGAGCACCACCGCCTGAAGGCCGCTGCCGTAGGCTGCGATGAGCTGTTTGACCAATTCTTCCAGAGTCATGTTGGCCTTTGATTAATCACCAGCTGGACCCCCCTCCACCGCCACCGAACCCTCCTCCACCACCGAACCCACTGAAGCCGCCACCACCACCACCACCCCATCCTCCCCCGCCCCACCCTCCGCGATGAGAGCCACCGCCACCCATCGGAAACGGCAGAAAAATCGGCGCCCCGCACCCGCGGCGCCTCCGTCTCTTGCCCATCGAGCTGAACAAGAATAACAGAATTAGGAAGCCGATGATGAGCAGCTCAGGAGGAATCCCTCGACCGCCACGCTGAGCTTGTGCCGGTACTCTGGGCGCTAGGGAAGTATCCAGACCGAACTGAAACTCGTTCGCGAACCGTTGCGCGACGGCAAATGCGATGATCTCGAGAGCAGCGCCGTATTGCTGCTGCTGGAAGAGCGGCGTCGCAGACCGGCATATGTCTCCTGCCGTCGCGTCGGTGATGAATCCTTCGGCGCCGTAGCCCGTCTCCACACGACACCTGCCTCGTCCGTCGCTATTGGTCTCCTTGGGAACGAGCAAGACGATGACCCCAGTATTGCGCGCCCGGTCTCCAGGCAGGCCGGCCTTGCCCACGCCCCACTGCCGGCCGATCTCGCGTGCGACGTCAGCGGCATCGCGCTGGCCAATGTCGGCCAATGTCACCACCACGATCTCGCCGCCGGAGCGCTCGCGCACCTGATCCGCGATTCGCTCGATGCTCGTCTCGCGATCAGTTGAGATAACGTTAGCGAAGTCGTTGACGTAACCGACGGGCGCGGGCAGCGGCGTCGCCTGGAGCAGCATGGCGGCGCCGGCAATCTGGAGCGCGTTATACCGCACTGTCAGTCGACAGAGAAGACGAAAGGGAGCTGGGATGAGGGCAAACGCGAGCCTCTTCACCGAGCTCGCAACTGCGAGTCCCGGCTTGGCATTCCCTTCGCGAATCAGCGCCTAGCGCGTGAAGTTGAATGGGAAGGCGAACGTCCCGCCGCCCTCGCTGGACGCGGGAAACTTCCATGAGCTGATTCGGGAGCGGATGCAGGACTCCGCATCTGATGCGCCAGCTCCGGACCATGTGCGGCTGGAGATGTTGACGCCGGTGACGTTGCCAGCTGCCGTCATGGTGATCGCGGCCGTTACCGTGCCGGCCAGATTCGGGTTGGCCTTGAGCCCATGCTCCTGGTAGCAGAACTGCAGTTGCGACTGTCGTCCCCGGACGAAGCTTCCGAGCTCGGACACATCGCGGCTCCGGCCACCGACTCTCTCAGCCCGAACCACCGCCGGCGGAGCTACTGTAACCGAGGCGCGCCCCACACCACCGCCACCCGCACCACCACCCACGCCACCGATGCCGCTTCCGGCGCCCGTGCCGGACCCGCTACCAAAGCCGCCGCGTCCCGGCGTTCGCGAGCCCGCCCCACCCTGCCCGTACCCGATCACCGCCTTGCCGCCCCGTCCCCCCGGCGACCCACCGCCCCCTGAGGCAACCTCAACGCCGCGCAGAATACCAGACACGTCTCCTACCACGCCGCCCTGGTTGCCCGCAGTGGCGCCGCCGAAGGCGCTACTGATAGCCGCAGTCTGGTTTCCTCCGCCGCCAGGCCGCTGGTCTGGCCTGCGCTCCCCGCCACCACGCTCTCTGGGTGTAGGCGCGGGCGCGGGCGTCGGCGCTGGAGCTTCGACGGCCGCAGCCGCTTCCGGAGGTTGCTCGAACTGCACTTCAATCGTACCCATCTCTTCTGGCCGAAGGATCGAGATTACGTTTGCAGGCGCAGGCCCGAAATACACCAGGAATATCCACGCCAGTCCAAAGAGCAAGGCGATGCTCCACGATACCACGAGCGAGCGGCCCTCCTCGTCGAGCATCTCGAAGCGAAGAGCACGCGTGAAAGTCGTCTCGTCGTGGTGCATGGTCGAGCGGACGTTCCCCGCCATATCAGCTTGTCGCCCCGGCCGCCGCCGGCGCATCAGCGCCGCGATTGACCTGAAGAGAAAGATTCCTGAAGCCCGCAAGACGAGCAGTTTGCATCACACGCGCCAACAGGTCGTAGCGCATGGTCTTGTCGGCCTGGATGGCCAGCGGCACATCCAGCGACTGCTGTTTCGGGAGATTCTTGACAGTACGAATCGAGTCGGCCTTGTGCACAAGCTGCGAATACAGTCCCGGGATCAGCAAAGGCTGCGCCGCGTTGTTGGAACGCGACCGGGCCGCGTCGACAGTGTTCATGACCGGAACGCCTTCGATCGTAACTTGGCGGCCCACTCCAAGGGTGAGCTGGTGAAACGCCGGAGAGCCGACACGCGCCTCCGGAAGCGTTACTCCCTGTACTATAGGCGCGAGCTCACCGGCCACCGACGTCGTGAGAGCGAAGAAAACGATGGAGACGAACGTATCCACCAATGGAACGAGGTTGAGCTGCACGACGCGAAACTTGGCGAACTGCGCAGCCCGGCGCGCGGCTCGCATATCCTTCGCGCGTGAGCTTCCACGACCGTTCATTCCTAGGCTCCCGCGCCCTGAGGCTGAGCTACGCGCGTGCGCGTGCCCAGTGAGATGCCGGTGTAGCGAGAGAGCTTCGCGCGCTCCAGAACCTGAATGAGGTTATCGTAATTCACATCATCGGAGGGTATGACGAGAACGTCGCTGTTCTGAGGATACTGCTGTTTGATCTCGGTGAGCACCGCCTGCAACTGGTTCAGCGCACCCGCATTCATCCCCGGGATGAGACGGCGAAAGCCACCCTGCTCCGAATGATTCACCACGATCGAATCGTTATTGACTCGTACCGCGAGCAGAAGGTTGATCAGCTCCTTGTTGGCGCGCGTCTGCTCGGCCTGTTCCGCCGTTATTACGACAGGCGGCAGCGATAGATCGAAGGACGTCAAGGCGGCTACAGTCGCACCGGAGTAAGTGAGAAGGCTGAAGAATACGATGGACGTGAGGATATCTACCAGTGGCACGAGGTTGATGTTCCCTCCCTCGACGACCGCAGAAAGTTCCTTGCGCTTGAGCTTTGACTTATGGAAACGCGATGCCATAAAAGGCCGGGATTACCTGTGACCCAGCCGTACGTCCGGTCGGTCGATGAGAGCATTGATGAGACGCACAGAGAATTCGTCCACCTGCTCGATGATGGTCTCGGCTTGGCTCACCAGGTACGCGTGCGCCACTGAAAGAGGGACTGCGACAAGAAGACCGAAGCCGGTAGCGTTGAGCGCTACCGCGATACCGGCGGCTAGGCGCGCCGACCGCTCGGCCGCTTCGGCAGCGCTCACTCCGGAGAAGGCTTCGCGCAAGCCGAAGATCGTGCCAAGCAGTCCCAACAGCGTCGCTACGTTCGCCAGCATCGGGAGATAGTGCAGCCTGCGCGTGAGTCGCGGCAACACGGACAGCGCAGCGGCGTCGGCCACGTTCTGGAGATCAGCCTCGTCGCGGCTGCGGCTGCGCAGAATCAGCAGCCCCATGTCGGGAAGCACTGCCTTGGACTGGGTGCAGAGCTTTATGGCTTCGTCGATCTTACCCGCGCGCACGAGTTGAATGATACGCTCAATGAACGCGCGGCCGTTGATCTTTGACCGGATGACGATGGTGTAAAACCGGTCGAGGAATACCGCGAGGCCGATAATCCCCACCGCCAGAATGAAGTGCATGATAGCGCCGCCACTCCGGTAGTACTCAATCAACGTGCTCATCTAGGCGTATCCTCCAAGAAGTTCCAATCGTTAGCCTGCAGTAGGGCCCGACGCCCGTATTCTCATTGCGGCGGCCGCCGCGTGGTGTCGGGCGGAGTCCTTTCCTTGCCTATGTCCCTGACAGTATTGGAGAGCGAATCGAGCTTCGTCTTTCGACGCTCCAGCTCCAGACGAATCGCCTGGATCTCCTGCTCTCGCGAGGCGCTCACCGGCGTACTGATCGGGGCGGAAACGGCCGCCGGCTGAGCAGCAGGTGAGGGTTGACCAGCGCCCTGTCCTGCGCTTGACGGCGCGGCCGTTACTGCGGGCGGAACCGCTGCGGCAGCCACTGCACCCGGTACGGAGTCGAGGGGCGACGACCCGGTAATCTGGCGCATCGGCACCAGCGTGTACGCCGGCAAAATCGCAGGCCAGAAGGTACGATTGAAGAAGTCCGGCACGAGCACCTGTTTGGAGTACACGGGCACCTCTCTCGGCCTTACGGTCACAACCTGCGGCGTTGGCACCTGAGCGGTGATCTCGACGGTCTGCTGGCGCCTTTGAGCTTCGGCGCCATCGATTACCAGAAGGGACGCCCCTGCTGCCACGCTCGCAACTTTGAAAAGCGATGCCATATGCATCAGTCCAGCCCTCCGACGACGATGACCTGCGACTCTAGACGACGACTGCTTGCCGGTGGCGTTTCGGGGATGTTCCCGTCAAGTGCGGCGCGGGCGCGATCTACCCAGGGGTTACTGATCGATTCCTGAGCCGCCTTGTCTAATAGCGACTGCCATGTCTTGCGGGCCTGCGCGTAGAACTGCTCCGCCTGATCCGCTGAGCCCTTAGCAGCCGCTGCCCGCTCTTCATCCGTAAGGCTGGAGGGAAGCCGGACGTTCTTGAGGAAATCGCCGTACTCCCACTGAGCCAGACCGATGTAGTAAGTTGCGGCTGAGAGCCACTCGGGAGAGCCCGTCGAGATGGCGCGCGTGAAGTGACCGGACATCGTCCGCAGCAGAGTACGCTTGCGAGCAGACGCGCGTTCAACCCCGGCTCGCGTTAGCTGGGCCTTGCTCGGGATCACCAGCCTGAGGGCCTTGTATTGAGGGAAGAGCGACGTGCCTTGCCTGAACGCCGTCTCCGCAGTTCTGGCCGCGCAGGTGGTCCGCAGCTCCGGCGTCGGCCTCGCGCACAGAGCGCGAAGCTCCGTGTCCGCGGCCGTTGAGTCACCGGAGGCCTTCAGCAGCGCCACGCGGTTCTGCCTTGCCTGCAGCGCCCGTGAATCGCGCGGAAAGCGCGAAGCAAAGGTGGCATAAGCGCGACCAGCCGCCGTGCTGTCGCCCGCGTCGAGATAGGTGACAGCCGCGTTGAACTGCGCGTCAGCCGCACGCGGATCGCGTGGGTACGCCGCGGCAAACTGCTCGTAGGCAGCAGCGGCTTCGCGGTCCTTGCCGGCAGAATCGAGCGTTACGGCGAGCTGGACCATCGCATCGTCCCTGCCGGCCCAACTCGGATTGTCCCGAATGAGAGCGCGCAACGCCTCCACAGCCTCGTCGCGCCGGCCTAACTCTGCAAGCAATCTGGCCTGAAGGTTCTGATACTGGGCACGGTACTGGTACTTAGGGTACTGGTCTGCAAGCCGTTTCGAGATCTCTACGGCTCGCTCACGCGCCTCGCGTGAGGCTCCAGCATCGTTACGAGAGCGCGCGACGCTGTCGGCGAGCATGTAGGTCTCAATAGCATTGCGCAACGCGTCCGGTGCCCGTTCGGAGCTCGGGTTCTTGTCGGCAAAAGCTACGTACACTTCCTCTGCGGCCCGCTTGTAGTCACCCGCTTTGCTGAGCGAATCTGCGAAGCCAGCTGCAGCTATTGTGCGCAACGAGCGAATGGAATCCGCCAATGCGCGCCGCCCCGTTTGCGTAGCAGCGAGCTGTGCCGACTCCCACTGCGCCTGTGCCTCGGCGTACTGCCCTCCGCGGTAGAGGGCGTCGCCAATAAGCTTCTGCGCCGTCGGCGTGTAGGAATCGTTCGGATACTTCTCCGCATACGTTCGGAAGGCAGCCGCCATCTCTGGCCAACGTTGTGTTTCCGAAGCTCTCCGGCCCTTCTGAATGAGTGCTTTCTTGGCAGTCTCGTTGTCGGGGAAGCCCTGGACAAAGCGGTCGACGGCTGCGAAGAGCGAATCCTGTGCAGCCCGATCTGTCTTGTTCTTGACCAAAGCCGAATCAAAGGCGACTATGGCATTCTGGCCTGCCTGAATTGCGAGCTTCGAGTCCCTGGAAGAGGAACCGAACGCAGCGCGAGTGTACAGCACGCCCGCGGCGGCGTATTCGCCTTGACCGAAGAGAGCCTCGCCCGCAAGGCCGCTGACTGCCTGGGCGCTATCGGACGAAGAAAACTCCGCCAAGTATCGGTTGTAGAGTTGCGCGGCGTCGGTAAAGCGCTGACGGTCGTTTCGGCGCTGGGCAAGCGAGAGGCTGTATTGCGCGCTCTGCCTCAACGCCTGTTCCCGCGCGGTTGCTGCCTCGGACACCAAGGCAGAGTTCGCATTCGCCCAGGGTGTACCTGCGGCGAAGCGCTCTACCAGCTCCAGCCGCGCACGCTGTGCCGAATCCGGCTCGATGATACGGTTCTGGAAGATATCCACTATTTCCCGCTGAGCGCCCAGCGCAGCCGAATCTGTCGGCGCCTCGGCGATCACGGCGCGGTATGCCTCTACCGCCTGCCGGAAATCGCCCTGATCACGCAGGCTGGCCGCAACCCGGCGAAGCAGTGGCAGCTTGAATCCGGGTTCGCCGGTTCGATTGGCGAAATACTGGTTCGCAGCGTCAGCGCCTCCGACCTGGGTAAACGCGACGGCCATGTATTCAATTGCCTCGCTACGCAGCCCCAGTCTCGATTGCTGCTCGGGTGACAGCCGATCGTATTCGCTCACGAGCCGGCCGAACACCTCAACCGCCTTTCGATATTCCTCCTGATTTGCGCGGTTGGCCTGGTTGTAGTAGGACCATCCGAGCTTGTAGAGCGAGAGGAAATAGATGTCGCCGCTCTTCTCCGTACCTGTCGTTGCGGTTTCATAAGCCTGGGCGGCCCTTGCAAACAGCCTTCGGCGCGGCTCACCTCTGCTGCGAGCAGCGAGCTCGAAGTACGAGTCACCCAGACGAAAGCTAGCCTCGTGGCGGAAGCGGGATTGCTCGCGCTGAGTCACGATCTCGAACATCCGCGCTGCATCTTCGTAGCGCTGGGCTGCAAAATAGAGCGTGCCGAGAGTGTATGCCGCGGCATCAATTTTCTCGTAATTCGGATAGCGGCGGACGAGTTCCTCGTAACGGGCGATGGCAGGCGCATAATTGGGGCGCTCCTGCGCTTCACCACCACCAGCCGCCGCGCGCTGTGCATCCGCGAACTCGTCATCGGCGCGGCGAAGCAATAGCTCTCCCGCCTGAAAGAGTGCATTCGGCCGCAGCGGGCTGTCCGGGTATCTCGAGAGAAATGCATTCAGCTTCTCTATTGCGGCGTCACGCGCCGGGTCGGCGACGGACGAGGCGGAAGCCAACCGCGGTGCGGCATCCTGGGCCATCGCCTGAACCGAGACCAGAACAGATGCCAGAAGAATCAAGCGGGAGAACTGCATCATTGTGAAGTTAGCGGCGAGGCGTTGTTGGCGCGGCGCTACGCGGGATCGAAACTCCCCCGACGCCAGCAGGTTCGCGTGAATTGCCACCCACGGTACCCCCCACCTCAACTGAAGTGCCTTGCGTACCTGAGGTGCCGGCACGGCCGGCCTCGATGGCCCTGAAGAAGGCGGCGCTGGCGGACCCGAACTCGGCTGCCTCCGTATCGTGGCGCAGAAGCGCTAGCGTCCGATTAGCCCGCGCACGAAGCTCGCCCTCCAGGGCAGCTGTCAATTGCGATTCCACCGCCGCGCGCCTCGATTCAGCGCTTGCCATGGTAGCTCGCATAGCCTTCGTTCGATCCGATTCTGATCCCTGCAACCTGGCCAACTCCGCCTCGACAAACGCCGTGTTCTGACTGATGAGACTCTGAATTTCGGTATACAGTGCTTGCGCCTGATCCGCCCGGCGGCGTATCGAGTCCTGAAGGGCGAACACCGGATGCCGAGCCATTGCCGCATCGATGCCCTGGGCGATCGTGTTGGCAAGCTGCCCATACAGGAGCGCCGTCTCGCGCTCTATACCCAGTAGGTTTCCCTCCACCGTCCCCACGCTCGCGCCGAGAGCTGCGCGCATGCTGTCAATGGCGACAACATTGGCTGCCGACATGGAGCGCGTCTCCTCTATCTGCTGCTGGACAAACTGTGCAGCGCGCGAGCGAGCCCGGTCTATGGCGCCAGCCATCGCCGCCAGGGAGTCCCGAATCGCGGTTATCTGAGCGAGGTTCTGGGCTGAGGTCGCAGTTTCGTTGCTCATGAACTGCTGCAGCGCCTGCATCGTCGCAACGCGCGCAGCATGAGCGTCGATCTGTTCCTGAAGTCGGAAGCGTGCAAGAGCCAGCGACGCATCGGCTGCCAGCAGTCCGTCCGACAGATCGATCAGGGAAGCCGTTCCGGTGCCAGCAGGAGCCGACGCGTAGAGCACGCGGCGCGGCACATTGCCAAGGGCGGAGATCCCATTTAGTCGAGCGTCAATGTCGGCGAGGGAAATGATCTCTGGCGACGACAGCGATGCCGCCACGGGCGTCATGCCCTCCGAGAACGTGTTCAGCAGTACTGCCTGGTCGGCGCCAGCCGCGTCGGCAAGGGCAAGGGTTTTGCCTGACTGCGGGTCACCGAGAATGACCACTCCCGCAGCCCGCGCTGCAACGAGGGCTCTGGCCGCTTCCCCCAAGGATCCGGCCGTGCCAGCTTGTGTGGCGCTCAGCTCGCTATTGAGGGAGTCAGCGATGCTCTGGAAGTAGCGCTCGGCCTCGTCCACTCGGTTCGACTCAAGCATGATTTGGCCGGCCATGAGGCGCGCTTCGTCGCGGCTCGGCAACTGGGGATATCGAGTAGCGAACTCGGTGAACGCGGACGCGGCAGCGTCGAGCTGCTTGGCTCTGTAGAGCGCCCACGCGCGGGTGAGAAGCGCCTGCGCGGCCATGCCGCTGCCTGGCGAAACCGTTTGTGCGAGAGAGGCTGCCGCGTCATACTGGCCGGCCTGGTACGCAAGCTGCGCGGCGGTCACGCGCGCCTGATCCGCGAATTCCTCCCCGACTGCGTTACCCGATCCAAGAGAACGAAGCGCCTCTATTGCCCCGGCTGCTCGCACAGAATCGGTGGCCCCCTGAAGCGAAGCGAGAGCTGCCATGTAACGTGCGTACGGGGCATAGACGCCATCTGCTACTGCGGCAAACGATTCCGTCGCGGCAGGGTAGTTCGCCGTTTGGTATTGGGCTAGCCCTGCCACGAGCGACGCCAATGCCCCGTCACCAGCCGCGCCTCCCTCGGCCGCGAGGCTGATAGCGCGTCCGAAGTCGCCGCGGCGGTACGCATCCAGGACAAGCTGCGAACGTACCATGCCGGCATGCCTGCCTCCTCCGCCAAGGCCAACCAGCTCATTGGCCGCCACACGGAATGCGTCTCGCATCCCGACTCGGTAGTATCCCTGAGCGAGTAGAAACAGAAGCTCCTGGCGGGATTCTGCTGCTATTGGCGACCCCGCAGCCGCGGCGTTGGCGCGCTGCAGCTCGAGCCGGCTCAGGGCTGCCAGGGGACGATCTGTGACGAGCTCGAGGAGCGCGGTGCGCAACTCCGCATCTACGGCGCGCGCATGGTCGGGCGCCGGGTTGATCACGCTGTCCGCCCGAACTGTCCGGCCGGCCGAGTCTGCAGCCTGCGGGCGAGCCGGCGTGACCTGCGCCGCGGCAAGGTGGGGCGACACCAATCCCGCCAGCAGCGTCGCGTAACAGATCGATCTTCGAGTTATCGGCACTGAACCTATGCCGTCAGAAAGGTGTCGTGCCCTGGCTCGTCCAGGTCGTGGCGACTACCTGGCCGTTCCGGACGGCGAACTGCACGTAGGTTACGGATTCGGCGCCTGCGTTGACGTTCAGTGTCTGTACCACCGTCTGTCCATTGACGGTTACGCTCAGGGCCACGGTGTGGGCCGTGGGGAGTACATTCGATCGGTAGAGCTGGTCGACCGCCCCCGCCTGGAGCGCGCTGTTGGATGTTACGGTGTAGGTTCGCGAGCCACCGACAGCGCCATCCACTTGCAGCTCGGCGGCACCGAGCGTTTGCGCGCCTGAAGAGTCAGCCCTGAGCAGCACGACCAGCACCGCTCCGGTGCGACGGCGAACGGCTTCGCCGAGAGCTCGCATGCGGTCGCGCTGCGCCTGCATGTTGTCCTGGGCTACAGTGAGCATCCCGTCTAGCTGCTGGAGAGCCGTTTGCTCACCACTCATCAGAAGCTCCTGCGCCCGCTGCGACATGCTCTGCGCAATGGCATTCTCGACACGCGCCTCGAGCTGCAGCCTCTGATTTCGGATATCGCTCATCTGATTCTGTGTATCCTGTAGCTCCTTCACGAGGCTCTGCCGCCTGGCCTCGTACGCCTGTTGCTGAGGATCCTGAGCAATCGCGACGACAGGAAGAAACATCGCGAGAGACAGAGCGGCTCGCGTGATGCGGTTCATGATAATCATCGGTTGCTCGATCGGAGAGCCTGTGCTCACCGTTGTGGTGGTCGCGGTGGCGGCTGCTGTGGAGTTGGCGGCGGTGGTGTTTGCTGCTCCAGCCTGCGCAGACGCTCCTCAAGGCGCTGAAGCGCCTCACGCTCTTGCCTGAGTTGCTGCTCGGCCTGCGCGCGACGTTGCTCGAGCTCCAGGAGATTCTGCGCCTCGTAGCGGTTGATCTCCAGCTGCAGCGTCGTAATTCGCTGCTGACGCTCAGTGATCTGCGCCATCAGACCCTCGCGCTGCCTCTCCAGCTCGCCCACCCGGCCACGCAGGAAGTCACCTCGCAGCAGAGCGAAAATGTTGCTCTGCCATCCGACCGTGAAGGCGAACTTGCTGTAGTTGTAGAGAATCCCGGGAGCGGTGTCGAGCTGTGCGGAGCCGGACGCAAGCTCAGTGATGTAAGCACCCAACCGCAGCCCCCGATACTCGAGCGATGCGCCCAGGTTGTAGTCCCACGCATTATTCTCTGCCATGAGCGAGAGCGTTGTGTATCTGGCAGGCGCGAAGTCTACTTTCACGCCACCAAACAATCCGCCCGTCTCGAATTTGGCGTATTGCGCACCAAGGTCCCCGTCATCCTTGAAAAGGCCATTACCGTAGCCAACGGAGAAGCTCATGTTGAAGTGCGGCCAGCTAGCGCGGATGTCCGACAGGGAAAAGGACTTCGTGGCCACTCCGTAAATCGTCGGAGCGGTGTCGAAGTTCTCGTGCAGCGTATCCGGCACGTGCTGGTAGTTGGGTTCACCCGGGATCAGGCTATAACCCACGCCAAAGCGATCGATCTTGTCGTATTTTCCGACGTTCCGAACTCCCACGGCGACGCTGGGCAGCCAGCGACCCACCCCGGGATTGAAGCGGAAGCTCTCTTCATCCAGGATAAGCGCCTGGCCGAAGAACCCCAGCTCTGGATTGGCGGAATACGCGGCAACGCCCAACTCCGCGCGCCCGAACACCGAAATCGAGAACGTGAGCTGGGAGTTGAGCTGGTCGTTGTAGTTGATCTTGGGGAGACCTGGATCCTTCTCAAAGGTCTTCCCCGAGTAATTGAGGGCGAAATCGCCGGTGAGCGGCGAAACCCACGCCACCGGAATATCGATGAGGCCCGCACCCCAGTACAACGTCTGAGGATAGTTTGTCTGAGCGCCGGCACGGCTCGTCGCACCGGCAAGAACTGCTGCTACCACATACGTCGCAATGCCCCGACCCGAGATTTGCATTTCTATGATGCCCTCTTAAACCCTTGGCGGAGTGCTGCCGCCTGAAGGCGGCGGCGTTGGCGGACGTCCTTCCTGTAGCTGCCGGAGTCGCTCCTCTACGCGTCGGATAGCGTCGCGCTCCTCCTGAATCTGTTGCTCGAGTAGCTCTCGGCGCTTGGCGATCTCCGCGAGCTCACCCGCCTGTGCCTTCCGGAGCGCCACCTCGAGATCGCGAATGCGCGCCTCGCGCCTAGTGATCTCGTTGCGTAAGCGCCCCTGTTCCCGCTCGAGATCGCTCACACGGGCGCGGAGCAGCACCCCACGCGCGATATCGTAGATATTACCGTGGTAGCCGAAGGTCACGTTCATCTTCGCGTAGTTATACACCCGATAGAGCGGACCCTTGTCGGGCGATTTGCTGCCTTCCTCGAGCTCCGTGCCATAGAGACCAAGCGTAATTCCGCGCCAGTCTCCGACTACTCCCGCATTCCAGTCCCAGCCATCATTCTCGCCGAGGAAAGTGAGGGTCGTATTGGTTGTTGGGTGAAAACCGATACGCGTGCCGAAGAAAAGGCCTTCTGCAACCTGACCCTTGGTGTTGTACGTGTCGCCCAGACCGCCGTCTTCGCTGAACAGACCGTTCCCGTACCCCACCGTAAGGCTGCCGCTGGCGTTACCAAAACCGAATTCCTTGGTAGCCACGCCGTAGATCGTCGGTGTCGTCTTGAAATCCTTGAAGAAATCGGAAGTGACTTCCTCATAATTTCCACTGGCCTCGAGTTGTATGTCGTGAGCTATCAGCAAACGGTCGGAATGATCATACGGCCCGATGTTTCGAACGCCGACGGCGATGGCCGGAATCGGGCCGAACTGATTGTCGCGCACGAGGAGAGCCTGGCCGTAGAATCCCCACTCGGGATTCTGACTGTACGCGGCAGCACCAACCGAGAATCGGCCGAGCCAGTGCGTCTCGATCGAAAGATTGGTGTTCCACTTCGTCGCGAAATTCATCTTCGCCGGGTCTATGTAATGCGTGATCTGCTTCCCGGAGCTGTTCGCCCAGATGTCGCCTGAGATCGGCGAAATCCACGCGACGGGAATGTTTACAAGACCTGTTCCGAACTGCAGTGTTGCCGGGTAGGGATCGCGCTGCTGCTGCGCTGACATCGCGGTCGCAGTTAGCAGCAGCGATGCGAGTGCGCAAACAAAAGGCGTGGCACCCGGGCGCATCGTGCGCATTAGGCCTCCAGAGGTACGGTTGAATCTGCTCATTGACTTGCCGCGTCGGACAGGTTTTTTTAGTCTGAGGCGCATCGCGCCGAGCTCCAGGGATAGGACGCACTTGCGGCGCTGGATGTTACTTATCCTGAACAAGATGCAAGATTGCAACGCTCCAGTCAAACCCTTCTGTAAAGAAAGTGTCCTATATGGGCCGTTCCGTGCGTCGCCGTGCAAGAGGCATGCCCTATGCAGCCCGTGACGTCGGTCACTCTGGAGCGTCCGCGCTCCACCGTGTACCCGGGTAAGAACAACTGGGTCCAAAAACGGCGCGAGGCGGACTAAGTCGGTCCGCCTCGCGCGTCCATCCATTCAACCATCGCTCCGTTCAAATCCTACCGACAGGATGCTGCCCCTGTGACTCGTGCAGGCAGCGGACTATCGAAGATCAGCGTGAGGAATTTTTCTGTACGGTTCTTCGGCACCAGGTATAGCCGGAACCGGCCGTAGTCGCAAATGGTATCGCCCGCAGGCTCCCCCGTTGCGACGTTGAAGACTAGCCTCCCAAAGAAGATCATGTTCCGGGTGAGATTGGCCGACACGGGGTCCGTGTCAGCGTTATCGAGAGACTCGGCGTTTGGACCAAGCAACCCGCCGGCGCTTACTTTCACCGTCGTGTCAGCCTTGCCCACCAGAACGCCCTCGTAGCGGTAACCAACCGGCGGCCGCTGGAGCCCAGTGTACCGGACTTCGAGCACCGAGCCCACAAACTGCGACTTCCGCAACGTGATACCTGCGCTGTCAACCAGAACGAGCGCGGTGTCCCCTATCACACCGCCAGCCATGGATCCCTGAGGCGTGAATCGCAAAGGTGGCGCCGTGTCTCCGGCTGCCAGCACGTTGAAGTTCCCGAAGACCGATCCGCCCACGCTTGCCGGCGGAATCTTGAAGATACGGAACCACAGTGACTGCGCCAGGCTGGGTTGCGCAACGTTCGCGTCAGTCTCAACGGAAACCAGGAAGAAGCTGAGCGAGTCGTTCGTCGTCTTTGGAGCTATCTGCGCGAGATATGGATCGGTGACGAACTTGATAGTACCCTCACCGCCGGTGAACGCGCTGACGTTCGGCGTATTCTCGACTACGGTCGTCCCAACTGTTCGCGTATACGTGCCCTTGGCAGGCACCGCGATACCGGTGTTGGGATTGATGAACCAGGTTCTGTAGGCGCCGGTAGCCAGCTTCTGCAGGTTCGAGATCGTGAAGGTGAGGTTATCAACCGGCGTTCCAATGGTTCCAGCCAGTCCAAGAAGAGTGGCCTGGCTCAATGGGAACGACGCAACCTGATCTACGGCTGCTGGCGCCGTTTGCCCGCCGAAGATGGTCCTCGTGTTGGGCGCCGGGAACGGAGCAAAGGCGTTGGCCAGCGGTGCACCGTTCACATCCAGGTCCTGCGCTATCTGCGCTCGGAGCACAACCTTCCCGGTGCCGTAGGCTCCTTCCCAGATCTCGATGTAGTTGTAATTGGGGAGCGAGTAAGCTACATCGTCGTTTCGGCCGACCATCGACTTGGACTGGACGTTGATCTGCGTTTGATCCCAGAGGATCCCATTGGGGGTCCAACACTTATCAAAAATCAGGAAGCCGGTGGCATCCGTGGGGTCCTGCGAGACGATGAAGGGGTTTGTATTAGCCGACGGAAAAGGAGCGCAGCCGCCAGGCGCGGCGCCGCTCCAGTCTGTGTTGATCTTTACGATGGTTCCAGGGGTCAGGAACAACGAGTCGGGCTGGCTTACAGAGCCCCTCAGGAACAACTCGGCATGATCCAGCTCCCCCTTGACTACCGTGCGGTACTGAACAAATGCCACCTCGTGAACCTTGCCTGCAGCCAGGCCACTGACTTCGCTGAATGCCTCCCAATAGTCGTCCCCCGGATAAGGCGCTGCCGGCTGATACAGATCGAACGCAGGGAATGCCGGATCCAACCTACTAGTGGCAGACGTCGGCACGGGATAACGCGGGTCCAGATTCGCGGCTCGAGCGTTCCGGAAAATATCGTTTGGGAAGCGCCAAAAGAGGTTTGCATCCGCGCGGAAATAACGACCTCGCTGTCCGACCAAGCCCGTGGGAGGCCTCCGATTGAACGCATCACGGATGGTCGGATCCAGCCCTGCAAAGTTCACGGTGCCGAAAGCCAGCGTGCCGGCTGGTAGGGTTGCGCTCGAGGGCGCTGCCGCGAATAACTGCGCCGCACCCTCAGGTCCGCCCGCGTTAGATACCGGATCCCCGTGTTCGCAAGCTGCAAGCCCGGCAATGGCTGCCGTCCCAAATGTCAGACGTCTTAGAATGTTCATTGTTTGCTACTCCTGCTCAGAGTCATCTGGGTCGGCGGTACCGCCGCGGCGCGGAACGAAGCTGAATCCAATCCCGATTCTCAGGTTGTGAACGGTGCTCTTTTCCTCGGGCGGGTTGCCGTTGGCCGATGGAAACAGCGTATTCTGAAAGGCCGCCCTTACGGGGTTGAGCTGGTTGCGATCCCAGCTCGTGAAAACGAAGTCCCGAACGTCGATGCGCAGCGCTGTATTAGCGCCGAGCTGAAACCCAAGACCGCCGCCGAGCTGAAACTGGCCTGTGGTGTACGAGTTATTCCCATCGGACTGCTGCGGATCTGTGTTCACTGTAACAGCACCACCGCCACCCGAAACGTATGGGTTGAGTCGACCGAGCCCGAAGCCCAAGGTTCCCTGAACACCGTACATCATCACTGTCACGCGCTGGCTGACCACGCGAAGCTCCGCGGGCAGACTCGCTCCGAAGTTGAAGAGCACCGAAGGGAAGTAATCACCGCGCGTCGTGGGGCGCGCAGCCTCGAAGTAAAAACCCACGCCGATTTGTGGCCGGATGTGGTAATCGGCCTGCATGCCAACGGTGGGCGTGATTTTCGTTTCCGTGAACGCACCCGAGCTGTTCGCCTCCTTGTTGGCGAGCGCGCTGGCATCGTCCCAACGGATGGTACCGATGATGGGTGTGACCGTAAATCTTCCGGATTGCAGCGCCTGCGCCTGCACATCGTTGGCGGCGGCGGCCATCGAAATGCCGGCCAGAGCTAGTACCGCTATGCGCATGAGTCCCCCTCAGCAAGTCTGGGATGTGGACGGGGCACCTGGTGGCACCCCGTCCGAATAACGGTCAGAATCCGAACTGGAACGAGAAGAAATTGGTGTTGGGCAGCACGCCCTGGCCCTGCCACGCGTAATCGAACTGAACATGCTGACGTCCCAGCGGCAGACGAAGACCGCCGCCGAAGGCCAGACCGCGCTCGAAATCCTTGTCATCGCCCGACAACTGCTCTTCGTTGAGCCAGCGCTTGCCGGCGCGGAGAAAAACGATGTTGCGCCAGCCATACTCGGCGCCGAGTGCGGCCTGAAGGTCAGTGTCGATAGCGTTCGAGAACTCACCCACAGCCCGAAGAGCGCCTGCCGCAGTGGACTGCGAGAACAGAGCATCGGCGCCTCCGATGAGATCCGTCATGACACTGAAACGGAAGGTCGTAGGCATCTCGAACTTTTCTGTTCGGTAGTTCACCCGCACGATGCCCGGAATAAACTCATCGAACGTATTTGCCGAGATGAGATTGCCCTCATAGCGACCTGACGAGCCGACGTTCGTGAGCGAGGCTCCCATGGTCGTGCCATACAGGCCCGTGCGGAACTTGAGTCCGACGTCTGCCCCAACGTAGCTTGCCTTGGCATTCGAGATCCCCTCTGTGGCGTACTTGAGCCCAACTCCGATGTTCAGGCGGTCGGTGAGTCTACGTCCGTACGAGAGCTCCGCCATCGTGCCGGTATACTCGAAAGTGTCGCCAACGTTGGGGTCTCCACCATCCGGATTGTCATAGGTGGTACGCGTAATGTCACCCGAACTCATCTGGCCAATCTGAACTCCTATGACACCACCTCCCAGCGGCAGCAGTGCGCCACCCCAGAGGAAGTCCAGCCCATCCTTGCCATAGATCTGGCCGTAATTGATGCCACCGGCCACGCCCTCGACCTCAGCAGTGCCGGCGAGGTTCCAGTAAAGCGCCGGGAAGCCTTCTGCGAGTGCCGTGTACGCTCCAGCCATGCCCACGGCGCGCGCGCCGAGGCCGATCTCGAGGAAGTTTGCTCCACGAGTACCGACTCGTGAAGACGCGGTATTCGGACCCGGAACCAAAGGAGTTCCGACGCCTGGGCCCGTCTGAGCGCGGCCCTGGGCCGCGCCCAGCGTCACCAGGGCTCCCGCGATGACAGTTGCAATTAGTCTATTCATAAGTTAGCCCCTGGGTCAGCGAATGATGACGAACTTGCCCATGTGTCTTCCGAGATCAGTCCCATTCTGGTCAGTACCTGTGACCATGAAGAGATAGAGCCCGCCGGCAAGGAGGTTGCCTTCACGACTCCGGAGATCGAAGATCAGATCGCCCGTATCGTTGAGGTCCGCCTCGGTCCACGAAAGCTGCTGCACGAACTGGCCGGACACCGTGTAGATCTTGATGGATCCCCGGGCCGGAACGTGGGTGAACATGAGTGGGCGGTTGATGTCGGCGTTCCGCCGTGGATTGACATAGTTGCTGAACACCACGTACGGATTGGGAACGACCCTCACGTCCTTGATGCTCGCCTTCACTTCCGCGCAGATCGTTGCATCGGGCGTGCTCGTGGTATCGGCTCCACAAGCGCCAGCCAGTTGAGTACCCGAACGTTGCGGAACAACGGTGAAGGTGAACTGCTGGGCAGTGGTCAGTTTCGGATTGAAGAGCACGGACTGCTGCGTCCCAGGCTTGGTCGTTATGTAGTTGGTTGCACCACGAGTAAGAAGCGCTATCGGGTTACACGAGAGGCGCGTTCCCACCGTGGGACAGCCGAGGACTATCGAGCTGAGGGTAACCACGTCCGGCGTCGCCGCGTTGCCGTCATGATCCTCGAGGAAAATCAAGGCATCTCCAGGAACCCAGACGTCAGACGGTATCGTAACGGTTACCGTATCCTGACCCGTTCCGAGCAAGATCCGATCGGCCGCGCGCTTCCGCATGGCGACCTTCACTGGCCGGTTGAAAGACTCGTTAGTAATGGCGAACGGAAGCTTGACCGCGACCAGGTTCGCTACCGTGGTGCCGATTGCGGTAGCGGCTGCCGCGTCGACCACGCCGGTCTGGGCAACGGCACGGCTATTTAACGAAGCCGTGACCTCAGCCTGAACCGTAGCGGGATCACCGAGGCGGAACGGCTCACCCGGGCCAAACGGATTGGCCTGCCAATCGAAGTTGTATAAACCGCCCTGCGCGCCAGCGGCGTTTGTCGAGCTCTGGTACCTCACGAAGGGTATGACCAGCGGAGCAATCGGCTGGCCGCCCTTGGCCGCGAGGAACACCTCGCCTCGCTCGGCGTTGAATGCGAGGTCCGTCGCAGTCTGGAATCCCAGCAGAAAGCCCGGGAACGCCGAGGAACTGAAGAAGTCTTCAGGCGTAGCAGTGGCGTTAAGCCTATTGGTTACCAGAACCGGTGTGTTGGTTGTTGTGTTCTCTAGAATTGCCGTAAGGCCCGTGAACCTGTAGACCCGGGTGCGCCGAATTCTCGTCCCCGGAGCCTGCTGGAACGAGGAATCCTTGACAAGAGTCCCGCCGTTTAGTCCGACACCTCCCAACGCAGTCGATGTCTTGGCCGGGGTGGCGGCTCCGCCGCGGTACCCTTGCACCGTCGTACTCGTAAAGACCCGGGTGCTACCGGACGCATCCAGCGTATCGAAGACAGTCACGATCACACTGTCGTAGAACGTCACGCTGTAGGTGCCTGCTACGGGCCGGTTAGCGGCTGTCGTAACGATCACCCGTGATGCTGGGACGGGGCCCGCGATAGTCTGAACCGTCACAAGCGGCGCCTGCCCGCCAGCCTGCAACGAAGCAGGCACATACACGATTGCGACGTTGGAGCCCGACGTGGTTAACGGATTGAACAGCGCAGGCGCGAATGTTATGCGCTGAATCTGACAGTTAGCGGTGCAGAACGTGTTCCCGCCGCTCGTGCCCACCGCATCACCAGTGAGAAGCGACAGCGTTACGCCTCTCGTCTGGCCGATGACGACGTAGGTATAAGTCGTACCGCCATTGACGTTCGGGTCGGTGAACGAGTTTTGGAGCGAGCCATCTGGAGCGCGTTCGATGGTGGCGTACGGCAGCCAGCCAAGGGTGGCAAACGGTCCGCCGGTGGCCGGCGAAGGCTGGCAGTCGGCGGTATTGGTGAACGTGTTACCACCATCGCATGACTTGAAGATGAAAAGCTTGTCGAAGTTTCCGATCGCGTCGAAGGCGCCGGCTGCCGTTCCAAACTGCTGCGCGTAAGCAAGCAGACTGTCGATAAGGAACGGATTGAGCTGTACCAGCCTGGCGTCGGCCGTTCCAGCCGGAGCTGCCGCGAAACTGGCCGCCTGGTTCAAAAGGAACGGATCGACCGAATTCTCTGCCGTCTGTGTGAACCGCAGAGTTACCTGGGACACGTCCTGGTTGCCGCCGATCACCTCGACCGCAACTATCGTATCCTTGGGAAGCGGCTCCGGACCGAGGTAGAAGTTGAGGTAGTGATTGATCGTAGAGTTCACCTTGGTCATGAGCGCGAGCGAATCGCCGTTGCCGGCCCCGCAGCACGCAGCCGCGATTGCGAACACGAACGAAGTAGTATCTCCGGCCGCGAGCGAGATCGGGCCGACGGTCATGACCCCGGCCGTATTGCTGTAGCCGTTCAGAAAGCGACGGCTGGGTCCTCCGGTGTGCGGCATGGTGTCGGAGAAGAGCCCGACGCATCCACCCGTCTTCGAGGAGCAGGTGTCATAATACAGCGTGTCCGCGATATTGTCGTGATTGTAGTCGAACACCGCTGCACCCGGGATGTAGCGGTTGAACCCTTGCACCTGAGGAAACTGAGAGGGGCCTGTGCCGATGGAAGGCAGATTGCCTGCGTCGAATTCGGCCGAACGGAGTGTATGCCACAGAATCTGGCCGGCTGTGTTGTTCAGATCTGCCAGCGTACGGGTGCCCAGTACGTTCAGCTCTGTTGACGAGATCATGCCGAACTGCCGCTGCATGTGGTCCGTGAGCTGGTCGCTTGTGGCGAAAGTCGTGCGAGCGCACGCCCGGAAGCCGCACATGTGACCGTGCTGGAACGTTATGGTATCGCCTAGGAGATCAGGGTTTACAGATGCTCGAATGGCGAAGAACGGTGACGAGGTCGTGCTAAATAGCTTGTTACGCAAGTCACCGATCGGACTCTTGAGCATGATGAGCGCGGTGGCGCCGAGCCCATACGGCGGGAAGCCGGCTGGGGGAATGACGTCAGACGTTCTGAGGTCCGCTACAGTTTGCGCACCGTTGCAGACTGGAACGGTCTGGTGCGAACATACCCCGGTGTGAATCATCGCGCTCAGGTCGGTCTGGTAGTACACCATGTTGCGCTGCGTGTCTCCGTAGGCAACCGGCATGAGACCGATGTACAACGAGTCGTAATCCACGCCGCTCCCGTACAACTCCGCGGTGTTGTTGGCCACGGTCATCTGATAGAACGTGACGTCGGCCAGAGCAGGAATACCGAAAGCGAACATGTCGTTCCGCACCTCCAGTCCCAGCGGGTAGCCAGGCTTGGTGGGCGCCACAGCCGGACATGCCGGCTGGGCAGCGCGAATCACGTTGCCATAGGTCCGCGTGCTCGCCGTGCCACAGAGCTCATCCTTGCTGTAATCGTTGAACGAGCCATACGTCTGGAACGAGCCGAATTGACGGTCCAACTTCCCGGAGCCGTCCGGGTCTCCCTCTGGAAACGTCCAGAAGTCGAAGCTGAAGGTGGCTGGGCTAGCCTGTGCGGCTGAGAGATAAACGTCGCCAGGAATGGGCCTGCGGCCCTGCCATCCCAGCGCTCCCCAAGTCTGCGGACAGTCGGACCCTGCCATGAGCGGGTTACCGGCACCAAAAATACCGCCCGCCGCCAAAGGCCCGAAATGGTCGAGACAGGTCTTGTCACGTGTCGTCACGACGCCGGCGTGAATCTGGCCCAGCTGATTGTCGCTCGCCAGGTGGTTGTCGGTGCCGCTGGTGGCGTCTCGATACCTGACGCTCCAACCCTGCCCCAACGCGCTATTGAGACCGGCCGCAGTGACAGGATTGGCCGCGACTATCTTAGCGCGCTGAGAGGGCGGCACGCCCCAGATGAAATCCAGGAACATGTAGGAATTGAAATCGCCATCGCCAATCGTGAAGGCGGTGGCGACGTTGTTGTCGATGATGGAGCCATGGTTTACCGCGCTCCATCCGTA
>JBHENQ010000069.1:0-34907 GCA_046261975.1 Gemmatimonadaceae bacterium
GGGGGGGGGGGGGGGGGGGCGCCTCGGCCGTTTCCTTCGATGAGTTTTTTTCGACGGATGAGAATAGAAGTCCTTCTGCTGCTGACTCCGGCGATACGGAAGAGAATAGCAATGGATCGTCCCAGAGGTCGGATGTCGAGATGTTCCACACGTGGCTCGAGGGACTCAAGAAATAGTGCGGATTGCCGTGCTGAACGGCCCCAGCCTCAATCTTCTTGGAACACGCGAGCCACATCTGTACGGTCGCGAAACGCTTGCTGATATCGAGCAGCGCCTCCTTGCAGTTGCTGGCGAGCTGGGTGTGGAGCTGGAATTCGCCCAGCGCAACGGAGAGGGTGAGCTGGTCGATTGCATACAAGCGCTAGGGGGCAGGGGAGAGAGCGGGCGGGTGGGGGGGGGGAGGGGCGTGTGGCCGGCGCTCTCATCAACGCCGGCGCGTACAGTCATTCGAGCATTGCCATCCGCGACGCCTTCGCCGCAGTAGACATCCCCTTCGTAGAGGTCCATCTGACGAACATTTTCGCCCGTGAGCCGGAGCGCCAGCGGTCGATGCTCGCCAGTGGCGCAATGGCGGTGATCAGCGGATTCGGATCGCTTGGCTACGAGCTCGCGCTCCGGGGGTTGGCGGCCAAACTTGCCGCGGCGGCCGGTAGCTCCTCGTCGCGTGACTGACCGCCGGCCGGCCCGTCTGGCAGCGCTAGCGGAGTCGCTGCGTCGCGCGAACCTGGACGGGTTGCTGGTGACGGGGCTGGCTAATATCCAGTACCTGACCGGCTTCTCGGGATCGAGCGCTCTTCTTGTCGTAACGCAAGGGGAAACTCTCCTCATCACCGATTTCCGATACGAAACGCAGGTGCGTGACGAAGTCGGTGACCTGGCGAGAATAGGAATCGACCGTCAGAGTCTCTGGTCCGCGTTGTGGCGGATGCTGGCGGAGATGGGAAAGCTGGACGTAATGGGTTTCGAGTCGGCGCACATGGTGCAGCGCGATTTCGAGAGGCTGAGCGATGGCGGCGCCCGCTGGAAGTGGCGCAGCACGTCAGATCTTGTCGAAGCTCTTCGGGAAAGGAAGGACGCTGATGAGATAGGTTTGATCGAGCAGGCAGTGGGAGTCGCGGAGCGGGCGCTGGGCAGAACCGTGTCCTCGGTGCGCGCGGGCATGACGGAGCTCCAGGTTGCCGGAATTCTCGAGCACGCGTTGCGCGACGAAGGAAGTGAGGGTTTCCCGTTTCCTACTATCGTTGCCTCCGGTCCGCGGTCTGCTTTGCCGCATGCTCGTTCGTCGCGTCGCCAGACGGGACGGGGAGAGTTTCTTCTCATCGATTTTGGCGCCGTGGTGGGTGGGTACTGCGCGGACATCACGCGAACGTTTATTCTGGGACCTGCGAACAGCGAACAGCGGGAGGCGCACGACGTTGTGAAGGGGGCGAACGAGCGAGCGTCGCGGGAGGTACGGGCAGGGATGCTTGGTAAGGATGCTGATGCGCTGGCCAGGAGCTACATTGAGGAGCGAGGCCAGGGGGATCGATTCGGGCACAGTCTGGGCCATGGCATCGGTTTGGAAGTGCACGAGGCCCCGCGTCTGGCACGAACGGCGGAAGGAGTGCTTCCGGCGGGTGCGGTTGTCACGATCGAGCCAGGTGTGTATCGCGAGGGTTGGGGTGGAGTGCGCATCGAGGACAATGTCGTGCTGGAGGCGGGCAGCGGGGGGGGAGGGGGAGGGGGAGGGGGCGCCCGCTGTCTTACGTCTTTCAGCAGGGAACTACTGGAGATAGCGTGAATTCAGCGGGCCGATGGAGTCAATTCGAGACACGATGATCGATTTGCGCTACGTCAAGAAACTCGTCGAGATGTTGGACGGGTCATCGGTCGATTCCATTGAGATTTCCTCGGACAAGGGGCTCAAGATACGCCTTTCCAAAACTCCCCAGCAGCGCGGTACGCTTCAGGTTGCGCCCCAGGTGGCGTTGCCGGCGCTGATTCCGGCTCCGGTGGCGACGCGGGCAACACCTCCCGATGGCGTGCCAGCGATGGCGGACGCGGAGACAGTAAAGGTGGAGCCTCCAAAACCGAACTGGCTCGAGGTGAAGTCGCCGATGGTGGGAACGTTTTACCCAGCGCCTGAGCCAGGTGCCAAACCCTACGTCACCGAAGGGTCGCGCATCAGCAAGGGGCAGATTCTCTGTATCATCGAGGCTATGAAGATCATGAACGAGATCGAATCCGAGTTCGCCGGAGTCGTGAAGGAGGTATGCGTCGCGAACGCGCACCCCGTGGAATACGGACAAGTCCTTTACCGGATCGATCCCAATGGCTAGCACTCCACTACCATCCCCTCCCACCGCAGCGAGCACCACTCCTGCCACGCCGGCAGCCGCCTTCAACTTCAAGGCGATCCTTCAGCGCATGATTCAACAGAGTGCGTCCGACCTCCATCTCAAGGTGGGCCGGCCACCCGTACTTCGCATCAACGGCGATCTGCACCCGCTCGATTTGCCGCCGCTGCGACCCGAGGATCTGAAGCAATTGGCGGAGCAGGTGATGACGCCGAAACAAGTAAAGGAGTTCGCGGAGCACAAAGAGGCGGACTTCGCCATTGGAGTGCCAGGCATAGGGAGATTCCGCGTCAACGTGTATCAGCAACGCGGCACCATCTGTTACGCCTTGCGCGCGGTGCCGTATCAGGTGAAGACGATGGGCGAGCTGAATCTTCCGCCCGTCATCGCAGACATATCATTGCGTCCCCGAGGTCTCGTTCTGGTAACCGGCATCACCGGCTCCGGCAAGTCGACCGCTCTGGCGGCCATGGTTCAGCACATCAACGAGCGACGGAGTGCGAACATCATCACCGTCGAGGATCCGATCGAGTTCCTCCATCGGGATGTGCATTGCAGCATCAATCAGCGAGAGGTTGGAGCCGATACCGGAAGCTTCGCCGCCGCGCTGAGACGTGTGCTCCGACAGGATCCCGATGTGATTCTCATAGGTGAGATTCGCGACATCGAGACGCTGGAGGTAGCACTCAAGGCGGCGGATACGGGACACCTCGTCTTTTCGACGTTGCATACAACCGATGCGGCGCAAACCATAAACCGTGTAATTTCCTTCTACGCGCCGCACCAGCAGAACGAGGTTCGGTTCATGCTCGCGAGCGCCCTGGCCGCGGTGATATCGCTTCGCCTTGTGCCAAGATCGGATCGGCCCGGCCGCGTGCCTGCAACGGAGATTCTCATCAATACCGCCGCTGTCCGAGAACAGATACGCGACATGTCGAAGTCCCTGAACATTCCCGACCTGATCAAGGAAGGCACAGTTCAATACGGAATGCAGAGCTTCGACCAGTCGCTGATGCAGTGGTATAGCCGCGGCGCAATCTCCTATGAGAACGCGCTTTTCTTTGCGACAAATCCAAGCGAGTTTGCGCTCCGGATTCAGGGCGTCGAAGGCTCGAGCGATACCAGCTGGGACGGCTTTCAGCGCGATCGCAACGCCTGATCCGGCGCAACGCGCGCCGACTCGGCTTCCGCGATGTTCAAGAAAGTCCTGATTGCCAACCGCGGCGAGATCGCTCTGCGCGTCATCCGCGCGTGCCGCGAGCTTGGCATTCTGACGGTGGCCGTGTATTCGGAAGCAGACCGTGAGTCGCTGCACGTTCGGTTTGCCGACGACGATGTCTGCATAGGCCCCGCACCGTCGCGCGAGTCGTATCTGCGAATTCCTCGCATCATAGCCGCAGCCGAGATCACGGGCGCGGACGCTATTCATCCCGGATACGGATTTCTAGCCGAGAATGCCGAGTTCGCAGAGACCTGCGCGGCGTCCAACATCACGTTCATTGGCCCCACAGCCGATCAGATCCGAGTAATGGGTGACAAGGCTGCCGCGAGAAAGGCAATGTTCGATGTGGGCGTTCCGATAATTCCGGGCACTCCGGGACCGGTGGAAGACGGCGAGGAGGCGCTGAGCTTCGCGCGCGAGATAGGCTTCCCGGTGATAATCAAGGCCGTCGCAGGGGGCGGAGGTAAGGGAATGCGCGTCGCGGCAGATCCAGACGACTTTGCCCGCGCATTCCAGCTGGCGCGGAGTGAGGCGCTATCCGCGTTCGGGCGAGGTGACGTTTACGTCGAAAAGTACCTGGCCAGGCCGCGCCACGTAGAGTTTCAGATCCTTGGCGACAAGCATGGCAATGTGCTGCACCTCGGCGAGAGGGACTGCTCGGTCCAGCGACGGCACCAGAAGCTCGTCGAGGAAGCGCCCAGTCCCGCGGTTACACCGGATCTCCGCTTGCGAATGGGAGACGCCGCCGTGCGCGGCGCCAAAGCAATTGACTACGTTGGTGCGGGAACAATCGAGATGCTTCTCGATACTGATGGCGCGTTCTACTTTATGGAGATGAATACGCGCATTCAGGTGGAGCATCCGGTGACCGAGATGATCACCGGGGTGGATCTGGTGAAGGAGCAGATCAGTGTCGCGGCAGGCGAGCCCTTGAGCGTGCTCGAGCTGCCGTCGCTGCGGGGCCACGTGATAGAGTGCCGCGTTAACGCCGAGGACCCATCGCGGAATTTTCAGCCCTCGCCCGGACGTATTGAGGTTTTTCACCCACCCGGCGGACCAGGCGTCCGCGTCGACACGCATGCCTACGCAGGCTACACCGTGCCGCCGTATTATGATTCACTCATAGCCAAGCTCATCTGCCAGGGGCGGACCCGCATGGAAGCAATCAGGCGCATGCAGATCGCCCTGGATGGGTTCATCATCGAAGGGATCACGACTACAATTCCATTTCTTTCGCGCGTCATGGCCAATCCGAGTTTTCAGAGCGGCGAGGTCGACACGAGGTTCCTGGAGCGGCAGGGCCAGCTCCTGCGCGCACCCTGATTTCCATGAGAATCGATGTAGTCTTCGGATCGCTCCAGTCCGCGGCGCCGTTCATCAGTGGCCGTACAGTTGTAGTCGTCGATGTGTTGCGAGCTTCGACAACGATCGCCGTAGCGCTGGCCAATGGGGCGAAGAGCGTCGTTCCGATGGAGAGCGCTGACGAAGTGATAGCCCGCGCAAAGACCTTCGAGAGGTCGGAGGTGCGGCTGGCAGGTGAGCGCAAGATGCTGGCGATTGCCGGCTTCGACATGGGTAACTCTCCGGCCGAGTTCACCCCTGAGGCGGTGGAGGGCAAGACGGTTCTGCTCACCACGACCAACGGAACCGCAGCGGTTCTGGGACTGCAGGGCGCGCGCGAAGTCGTGGTCGCATCCTACGTCAATTTCTCGGCTGTTGCAGCTATGCTGCGGTCGGCGCTGCGAGGCGGAACGGACGCCACCATTGTGTGCGCGGGGCGCGATCGCCAGTTTTCTCTGGAGGATGCCGCGTGCGCGGGGCGCTTCGTGCGCTCAGCCGGCCGCCGACTCTCCGGCATCTCTCTGAACGACGCCGCCGAGGCGGCGCTGTTGATCGATCGCAAATACGGAGATGGCATAGAAGGCTTGCTCGCCGATTCGGAGCACGGTCGGGCGCTGGAGGAAGCGGGCTTCGCGGATGATCTGGTGTTCTGCAGCGTGCTGGATTCGCATCCGGTGATTCCTGTTTATCAGGATCGCCACATCACCAGGTTTGGACCTGACCGGGAGCGGTAACTCTGTGGGTAGCCCACCCCACCACCCCCACCATCCCCCCCACCTCAGGCGCGAGCTGACAGGAATCGCGCTTCTTCTCTTCGCATTCTTTCTCGCCGGAGTCCTGGGCGTCCACGCCCTCGGGCTGATGGAGCCCCGCATGGATGTACGAGGCTCCTTCGGCTGGGTGGGTACGTATCTGGGGCAGCCGCTGTTGACGTTTCTGGGTTGGCCGGCCGCGGCTCTGGCACCGCTGGTCCCTGCCTTCCACGCGCTGAGGCTCTTCGGTCGCGTTCGCTCGGATACCGATCGTTCGTGGGTGGTATTTCTCGTGGGCGCATGCGCTCTGCTGCCGATCACGATCGGTCTCGCGCTGGAGATCGGTCGCGAAGAATCGGCGGCTGCCGGCATCTGGGGCGGCTTCGTCTCCTATTATCTCGCCGATGCATTTGGTTCCGGTGGCGCGTGGATCGTTCTGCTGCTTGCCTGGAGCGCCCTGACCGTGGCGACTCTCGCCTGGAACCCGGTGCGTATGGTCATCGGCACGCGTGATTCCTCGAGCACTGGCAGTTGGAATAGAAGCGGGACGCGCAACGCCGCGGGCTGGTCCAGGGCCGAGCGTAACGGTGCCGAGACGCGTGCGGAGCTGCTGGAGCCCGAGCCCGAAGACATGCCAGGCATGGACTCGCCGGCTGTCGCCGATTCGCTCCCGGTGGGGAAGGGTGAGGCTGCCGGCAGGAAGAAGCGCGAGAAGAAATCCAGGGCCGACATGGCTGCCGATCGCGTGGGAAAGATAGCGGCCCAGATGGAGGCCAGAGAAGCGATGGACGAAGGCGGTGACGAGCTGCCTCCGGCCGATCTTCTTACGCCTGGCCCAACCGGCAACGCCGACATGGACAGGCGAGAGTTGGACGCGATGGGTGTGAAGCTCAAAGAGGCACTCCGCACGTTCAGGGTGGAAGCCGAGATAGTGGGTCGCACCACCGGTCCCGTCGTGACCCAGTTCGAGGTGGAGCCCGCGCCAGGCGTAAAGGTCCGCCAGATCGCCAACCTGTCGAACGATCTGGCGCTCGCGATGCGGGCGCAGAGCATTCGAATCGTGGCGCCGATACCCGGCCGTGGCGCGGTAGGCGTCGAGGTTCCCAACCCGACCTCCACAATAGTAGCATTTCGCGACTTAATCGAAACGCGGGAGTATCAGGTAGCCAGGGCAGCGCTTCCGATCGCACTTGGCAAGGACCTGGAAGGGCGTGCCGTGATCGCCGATCTGGCGAAGATGCCTCACCTGCTGATCGCGGGCGCGACGGGCTCAGGCAAGTCGGTCTGCGTCAACACAATCATCACGAGCCTGGTCTACCGCCATACTCCCAGAACCCTTCGCTTCCTCCTGGTTGACCCGAAAATGGTAGAGCTGTCGGTGTACAACGTCCTGCCGCATCTCCGTCATCGAGTGATCACCGATAATCGCGATGCAGCGGCCGTGCTCAAGTGGGCCGTGCTCGAGATGCAGGAACGGTACGAGCTGTTGCACGCGAACGGATGCCGCAACATCCAGGATTTCAATCGACGACTGCAGTCCGGCGCGGAACTCAAGGCGCCGAAGCGGCCCGATGTCGCTTTCGAGGAGCTCGCCTACAAGGGCGGCATTCTACCCTACATCGTCGTCATCGTCGACGAGCTCGCCGACCTCATGATGACGGTTCAGGGCGAGGTGGAGACTCCGCTGGCATTGCTGGCGCAGAAGGCGCGCGCCATCGGCTTGCACCTGATTCTGGCGACGCAGCGGCCGAGTGTTAACGTCATCACGGGCCTGATCAAGGCAAATTTCTCGAGCAGGATCGCGTTTCGGGTAGCGTCGCAGATTGACAGCCGAACCATCATCGATGGCGTGGGCGCCGAAGCTCTGCTTGGCAACGGCGACATGCTGTTCATTCCACCGGGGAAGTCGGAGCCGGCGCGACTGCAGGGCGCCTTCATAGGTAGCGAGGACACCGAGCGTCTCACTCAGTGGTATAGCCAGCGTGCCGAAGCACGCCGGCGGGCGTTTGCTTCGCAGGGTCTCATTCCGGTAGAGCCGCGCGAGCAGGAACCCGACATCTTGGAAGCAGTAAGGCAGCGCGAAGCTCTGGATTCAGGTGCAGCCTCTCCGGAGAGCGACGACGGCGCTGAACGCGACAGGTTGTTCCGCGAGGCAGCCGAGCTCGTCATTCAGCATCAGCAGGGCTCCACATCGTTGCTGCAGCGGAGGCTGAAAGTTGGCTACGGCCGAGCTGCGCGGATCATCGACCAGCTTCACGAAGCCGGCGTGCTTGGCCCGCCGGATGGATCAAAGCCGCGGGACGTGCTCGTCGGCCTCGACGACCTCGACCGTGTCTGCGGCGCAAGGTCATGATGCCGACACACGCAGCCACGAGTGATTCACCTGACCTGCTGAAGGATGTGGTGCGCTCACACTGGGACGCGCAGCCATGTGGTACCCTGGGTGTGCCCGCCTCGGATCGGCGCGCATTCTTCGAGCAGGTGGAGCGAGAGCGATACGAATGGGAGCCCTACATTCGTGATTTCGCGCGATTCGAGCGTGGCCGAGACAAGAAGCTTCTCGAAGTGGGCGTGGGTGCGGGCACCGACTTCACAAACTGGGTTCGGAACGGAGCGATCGCTACCGGCGTCGACCTCACAGAACACGGTGTTGCCCTCACCCGCGAGCGGTTGGAGCTGGAGGGCCTTAAGGCAGACGTGCGAGTCGCGGACGCCGAGAATCTTCCTTTCGAGACCAACACGTTCGACCTGGTATACTCTCACGGTGTCCTGCACCACTCTCCGGACACCCCGCGTGCGATACGCGAAGTTCACCGCGTTCTCAGGCCCGGCGGCACTGCGCTGGTAATGATCTACAACGTTCACTCCTGGGTCGGCTTCATGTTGTGGAGCGTGCACGCCCTCGGACGGCTCAAACCGTGGAAGTCGCCGCGATGGGCGATCTACAACTATCTGGAGAGCCCAGGCACCAAGGCGTATAGCATTGCGGAAGGTTACGAGCTCTTCAGGGACTTCACCCGGGTGGCTATCCGAACTCATCTGGGTCACGGCGACCTTCTGCTGATGCGTCGCTCAGCAAAATATCAGGACAAGCTGCACGAATTGGCGTGGCGGCTGTATCCGAGATGGCTCGTTCGCCAGCTTGGCCACCGCTTCGGAATGAATATGTTCATCGAAGCGGTCAAATAGGGAATGGGGAATAGGGATTAGGGAATTGGGAAGGGAATAGGGAATAGGGAATTGAGAATGGGGCCACCACGCGTTATTAAGTTTGCCACTGCATGCTGGTGATGACGCACATTGCACCAGAGGCCCTAGACTGTGCGCGTGACGAAGGACGCGCGAGAATTGGGCGAAGTGGGGGAGCGCATCGCGGAGCAGTGGCTACGTGGACGCGGCTGGGAAGTGTTGGCTCGGCGCTTCAGGAACGGACACCGCGATCTGGATCTGATCGTTAGGCGCGACGATCTGGTGGCGTTCGTCGAGGTGAAGGCGCGCCGGAGCAGCACTTTCGGCGAGCCGGTTGAGGCGGTGAACTGGCGAAAGCAGCGAGAGCTCTCACGCTCCGCCAGGGTTTGGATAGATCGCTTCGGTCAAGCAGGCTCGGCGTATCGCTTTGACGTAGTCGGAGTCCTGATCGCGGGCGGTCGAGCTGCCGTCCAACATGTGGAAAATGCCTTTGATTTCCGGACTGGTAGCTGAATCAGGCAGGTTGACTTGAGCCGGTCGGCTTCGCATTTTATTCGGGCGCGATGAACGGGCCTTGGGCGACCAGGAGTTCAAACGAGTTCACGCTTCAGACGAGGGCTGAGAAAATGGCGGTTTCATCGGTGCAGGACGAGCGGAAAAAGGCGCTGACGCTGGCGATCGCGCAGATCGAAAAGACCTGCGGTAAAGGATCGATTATGAAGATGGGCTCTGATGCACAGCGCGTGCGTGTGGAGGCTATTCCCACCGGAGCGATAAACCTGGACGCTGCGATCGGTGTGGGTGGCATTCCGCGTGGACGAGTGACGGAGATATACGGACCCGAATCCAGCGGCAAGACAACGCTCTGTCTACACGTGGTCGCGAATGCTCAGAAGGCCGGTGGCGTCGCGGCATACATAGATGCCGAGCACGCGCTCGACACGGAGTACGCCTCGAAGCTCGGCGTAGACATGGAGAACCTGCTCGTATCTCAGCCCGATACCGGCGAGCAGGCGCTGGAGATCTGCGAGATTCTGGTGCGCTCGGGAGCGGTTGATATCGTCGTCATAGATTCGGTAGCGGCGCTGGTGCCCAAGGCGGAAATAGAGGGCGAGATGGGAGATTCACATATGGGGCTTCAGGCTCGTCTGATGAGCCAGGCTTTGCGCAAGCTCACTGGTGCCATCGCCCGCTCCAAGACATCTGTCGTCTTCATCAATCAGCTGCGAGAGAAGATCGGCGTCATGTTCGGCAACCCGGAAACGACCACCGGCGGGAAGGCGCTCAAGTTCTACGCTTCCGTGCGACTCGACATCCGGCGCCTGGGTCCAGTGAAGGAGAAGGAAGAGGTGACTGGGTCGCACGTTCGAGTCAAGGTCGTCAAGAATAAAGTGGCGCCTCCATTCAAGCAGGCGGAGTTCGATATCATGTACGCCGAAGGTATCAGCCACACCTCTCTCCTGGTCGACATCGGCAGCGAGTCCGGAATAATCGAGAAATCTGGCGCCTGGTACAGTTATAACGGTCAGCGCATCGGTCAGGGCCGGGAGAACGCGAAGATGTTCCTCAAGGACAATCCCGTCATGCTCGCCGAGGTAGAAGAGAAAGTGAAGGCCGTCCTGGGTATCAAGATGGGCAACGGCAACGGCGAGGGTGCGGAGGCCTCGGAGGAGTGAGGTGATCGGGTGTCGGGTGTCGGGTGTGGGGTGTCGGGTGTGGGGAGTCGGCGCTCGCGAGTGCTGACCCGACAGACCCTCACCCTACACGCGACACCCCACACCCGACACCCGACACTTTGCCCACCGTAACAGGCATCGAGGCCCACTCCCGCCGTAGCGGACGCTATGACGTGTCGGTAGATGGGCAGGTTGCCGCCACGCTCGGGGCGGAGTCTGTAGCCAGACTTGGCTTGCGGGTGGGCCTGGCGGCCGACGACAAGCTGGTCGCTGAACTAGAGCGCGAATCAGCCATCACATCCACGTTGGACCGTGCTTTGAACATGCTCGCGTTCCGGGCGCGATCAGTGCGCGAGCTGCGTCGGGCGCTCGTTAGAAAGGGCGAGCCAGAGGCGCACGTCGACGCTGCGATCGAGCGTCTCACCGTCATGGGCTTGCTGAACGACGCCGATTTCGCCCGGCAGTTCGCGCGATCGAAGTTGACCGGTGCCGGCTATGGAGCCTGGCGCATCCGCGCCGAGCTCAGCAAGCGAGGTGTGCCGCGACCTGTAGTCGATCGGGCCATCGAAGAGGTCGTTTCCGACATCGATGCAAGTGAACCCGCAGTTGCCGACCGGATCGCTCGGAAGAAACTGGAATCGATGGCTGACATTGATCCCGCAGTTCGCAGACGCCGGCTCTATGCCTTCCTCGCGCGGCGTGGATACTCTCCGGACGAGATAAAGCGAGCGACGGCTACTCTCAGTAGCTCCGCTCAAGGGGGGAAGAGCTAGCGGACATGAAGTAGGCGGCGACGGGGCTCGTCATTTTCCCCACACCCCACACCCCACACCCCACACCCGAGTCCCGATTTCCCCCACGCCGCATATATTTGTAACGATGCAGGCGTCTGAGATCCGCGCGCGCTTCCTCTCGTTTTTCGAGCGGCACGGGCACGCCGTGCGTCCGAGTTCATCACTCGTTCCCGCCGACGATCCAACCCTGCTGTTCACGAATGCGGGAATGGTCCAGTTCAAGAAGGTATTCCTCGGTCTCGAGGCACCCGACTTCGGCCAGCGGGCGGCAACCGCGCAGAAGTGTGTGCGCGCCGGCGGCAAGCACAATGATCTCGAGCAGGTTGGTCACACAGCTCGGCACCACACTTTCTTCGAGATGCTGGGCAATTTTTCCTTCGGTGATTACTTCAAGCGTGACGCTATTCGCTTCGCGTGGGATTTCGTCACCAAGGACCTGGCCATCGATCCGGCGTTGCTTCGGGTCAGCGTGTTTCGCGAGGATGCCGAAGCACGCTCGCTCTGGCGAGAAGTGTCGGGGCTTCGCGAATCGCGGATCTACGGGCTCGGGGAGAAAGACAACTTCTGGCAGATGGCGGACACAGGCCCCTGTGGACCGTGTTCGGAGATATTCGTTGATCTCGCGCAGCTCGCCGCCGATTGGAGGTTTCCCGAGGGCCTCGCTGCGGAATGGACCGAGCTTTCGCGTCCCGAATTCTCACTGGACGCGTTTGTTGAGGGAGTGGAAGCCGGACGGTTCCTCGAGATCTGGAATCTGGTATTCATGCAGTACGACCGGCAGAAGGATGGCACGTTGGTACCCTTGCCGAAGCCCTCGGTCGACACCGGCGCCGGCTTGGAGCGCATGGCTGCGGCGATGCAGGGCGTCACCAACAGCTTCCACACCGACATCTTTCTGCCGCTGATAGCGGCGGTCGAGAAGGTGGTGGGCAGGCCGTATGCGCCGGACGAGGATCACGCCTCCTTTCGCGTGCTCGCGGATCACGCGCGAGCTGTGGCCTTTCTTCTGGCAGATGGGGTATTCCCTAGCAACGAGGGGCGCGGCTACGTGCTGCGCCGCATTCTGAGGCGAGCTGTTCGGCACGCCTGGCTGCTGGGTCGCACCGAGCCCACACTTCACGTTGTGACGGATGCCGTGGTCGCAGCTATGGGCAACGTTTACCCCGAGCTGCGCCAGCGAGCGCGCCATATCACCGAGACCACACTCGCCGAGGAAGAGCGGTTCCTTGCGACCATCGAGGAAGGCATGGCTCGGTTCGAAGTTCTGGCGCCCGCGAAGTCGACCCAGGGATCCACGGAGTTGCGCGGTACGATCTCCGGAGACGATGCTTTTCGTCTCTACGATACTTATGGTTTTCCGATCGATCTCACGGAGCTCATGGCACGCGAGCGAGGTTACACGATCGATATCGCCGGATTTGAGCAGGCCCTGGAGGCACAGCGTGCGCAGTCGCGCGAGGAGCGCAAAACAAAGACGATCGCTCTCGGCGGCGCAGCTACAGCAACCGGTCACGCATTGTTCGAGATTCCGTCGCCTACGGTGATTGGTAATGCCAGCGTGACACTCCCAGCCCATAGAGCGGAGGCTACCGGCGCTGCAACTTCGCCGGCCGCGGAGACACGCGAAACGCGCTTCGTGGGCTACGACACCGTTGAGATCGAAACCCAAGTCACGGGTCGGAGCAAACTTGGCGACGGCCGCTTCGCGATTCTGTTGCGAGAGACTCCCTTCTATGCGGAATCCGGGGGCCAGATATCCGATCACGGGGAGATCATCGGTGAGGGTTGGCGCGCCCAGATTGACGATGTGATAAAGATAGACGGCCGCATTGCCGCCGTGGGTCGAATCGAGGGAGACTTCAAGTTCGGCACCGTGACCGCGCGAGTACCCGCGTCCGAACGGCGCGACACGGAGCGTAATCACACCGCCACGCATCTCCTTCACGCGGCACTTCGCTTCGTACTCGGGGAGCACGTGCATCAGGCTGGTTCTCTCGTCGCACCTGACCGGCTGCGTTTTGACTTCACTCACCACCGGCCCCTCACGCCGGAGCAGCTGACGCGCATAGAGAATTGCGTCAACAGGGCGATATGGGACGACATCGATCTAGTGTTCGACCAGAAACCATACGCCGAAGCCGTGAAGTCTGGCGCCATGGCGCTCTTCGGCGAGAAGTATGGTGATGTGGTCCGGGTGGTAACGATTCCAGGGCTCTCTGTTGAGCTCTGCGGCGGGACTCACGCTCGCAACACCGGCCAGATCGCGCTCTTCACTATCGTGAGCGAAACCGGCGTTGCAGCGGGCGTCCGGCGAATCGAAGCGGTAACCGGCCCCCGTGCGTACGAGTTCGCGCGCGCAGACCAGGCACGCGTGCGGCGCGTTGCAGATCTCGTCAAGGCGCCACCGGAAAGTGTGGTGAAACGCGTGGAGGCGATCCTGGAGGAGCGCCGAGCGTTGCAGCGCCGCCTGGACGAGGCCATGCGCGGTGGCGGTGACCAGCTGCAGGCTTTGATCGCGGCCGCCGAATCCGTGAACGGAGCGAAGATCGTCGCTGCGACCGTAAGGGCCGCCGACCTGAAAGAGCTTCAATCTCTTGGCGACGCGCTGCGCGAGAAGCTCGGCTCCGGTGTCGGAGTCATTGCATCCAGCTTCGAGGATGGGAAGAACGCCATGGTGGTGATCGTCACGGACGATCTCCGCGAACGCGGCGTACGTGCCGACGTGCTGATCCGGGACATAGCGGCTTCTGCCGGCGGTCGAGGAGGTGGAAAGCCGCACATGGCCCAAGCGGGCATTCCGGACGCAGCTCGTATGCCGGAAGCGATTGCGGGCGCCGGGGCCCATGTGCGGAGCGCACTGGCGGGTGCTGCGTGACGATCGCCGAGCAGCTCGAGGCGGAGACGGCCGGCGCTCCACGCGAGCTCGTGTCGCGGATGCTCGAGGCGCTGGATGCTGCACGCACGCGCTACGCAGGTGCTGGGGATATAAGGTGGGGGCGGGAGAGCACGCGCCTCTGTCTGGCGTCGGCGGAAGTGCTCCTGGATGAGTTTCTGCGATCTGGCGGAATGCAGCGGCGGGAGGCAGTGGATTTACTCGCGGCTGATGCGCTGGTGACGTATGGTTTCATGGTCGCCAGCGCTCATACCGAAGATTTACGCGATGAAGCCCGGCGATCTTTGGCTCGAATTGCGGCACTGAGCGAGAAACCAGGGATGGGGGATGGAGTGGGAGGGGGAGGGGTAGTGCCGTGAGCGTGCTCGACAACTTGTTGTTACGTGGCGGCACCGGCGGTGGCCTGGCCGTGCTGATCGACCCCGCTCGCACTACATCGTCGGCTGCGGCAGAGTTGGCGCGACGTTCGTCGGACGAGGGCGTTGCCGTTCTTCTCATCGGCGACAGTTTTGGTTCCGGCGGCGATATCAGCGGGCTCGCGCGCGCCATCAAACGCGCGGCCCCTACGATTCCGCTGTTGCAGTTTCCCGGCACTGCGGCGCAACTGGTGCCTGACGTCGACGCCGTGCTGTTCCTGAGCCTTGTCTCCGGCCGAAACCCACAGTACCTGATTGAAGAGCACGTTCGAGCCGTACCTTTTGTGGAGCTCAACCCCGATGTCGAGATAATCAGCACTGCCTACTGTCTTGTAGACGGCGGCTGTGTGACATCCGTTGAGTCGGTCAGCCAGACCCGTCCGTTGCCGGCGGACAAGCCTGAGCTCGTGAGAGCACACGTACGAGCCGCCATGCTCATCGGCATGCGGACCGTCTATCTGGATGCCGGGAGTGGTGCGCGTATTCCAGTTGCGTCCGGCCTCGTTCACGCCGCGCGGGCGGCTGCTCCATCACCTAGCCCGCTCTTCGTGGGGGGGGGTGTGCATGGTGCTGACGGTGTGCGTGCGGCCCGCGACGCTGGTGCCGACTTCGTCGTGGTAGGCACCAGGTTCGAGCTCTCTGGTCCACGCGCGGTTCGCGAGCTGGCTCTGGCGGCTCGCGTGTGATCGATATCCACTCGCATCTACTACCGGCCGTCGACGACGGCTCACCGACCGTTGAAGTTTCCGTTGAAGTCCTGGAGCGCTTCAGTCGTGATGGAGTGGAGTTGGTGGTGTGCACGCCGCACCTGAACGCGAGCGACGCGCACGAAGTAGGCGTGGATTGCAACGAGGACTTGCTGGAGAACCTTAGGCGACATGCCCCCTTGAGGCCCCAACTGGCCAGCGGGTGGGAGATCATGCTGGACAAACCCGGCGTGGATCTGCGCCCTCTGCATCTTCACCTCGCCGGATCCACCGCGGTGCTGGTGGAGTTTCCGAGGACGCAGGTACCTGACGGAGCCGCCAAAGAGCTCTACCGGCTCAGGATGTGTGGTGTTGTTCCTGTCCTCGCGCATCCTGAGCGATACTGGGGCTGCACCTCAGGCCTCGTGCGCTCCTGGCGTGAGGCGGGTGCCGTCATACAGATGGACGCTGCGATGGTTCTGGGAAGCGAACCTGCTTCACGCCTTTCGAAGACTCTTCTGCAGGAAGGTCTCGTTGACTGTATTGCCAGCGACAATCATGGTGACGTCCGTTCGCTCGCGGCCGCGCGCACGTGGTTGCTCGAGATCGGCGCCACCGAGCAGGCGAACATGCTCACGTCTGTGAATGCCAGGCGACTACTTGCGGACGAACCTGTGTTGCCCGTGTCTCCCATTCCCGTGATCGAGAAGGGTGCAGTGGCGCGGCTGAAGGAACTTTTGTTGGGCCGGCGATGACCGTCTCCCACACTCAGTCGCTGCTACAACTCGCAGAGACCGCGCGCCGATGTGCTGAAACCATGGACGCGGACATTGGGCGAGCGCTCGAGATGGTGCGTGACACACTGCGCGGCGGAGGAACTCTTTTTTTCTGCGGCAATGGAGGCAGCGCAGCCGACGCCCAGCATCTCGCCACGGAGTACGTAGTGCGCTATATGCGAACGCGTCGTGCATATCCGGCCGTCGCTCTGACCACAGACACATCGCTCCTGACGGCGGCGGGCAACGATCTGGGCTTCGAGGAAATTTTCGCGCGCCAGGTCGAGGCGCTGGCGAAAGTAGGCGATCTGCTGGTGGTTCACTCCACGAGCGGAAACTCCCCCAACATCTTGCGTGCTGCTGAGGCCGCCCGCGTAAAGGGCGTTCGTGTGCTTGCGTTCACCGCGGGTGATGGAGGTAAGCTACGCGCGCTTGCTGACCACTCCCTCGTCGTGCCGACCGATCGTACGGATCGCGCGCAGGAGATTCACCTCTGCATCGAGCACCGCATCTGCGAGCTCGTGGAGGCGGAGGCCGAGCTTTGATCTCGCTGCGTGGCAAGCGAGCTCTGGTAACAGGGGGGTCGCGAGGCATCGGTGCAGCGACGGCTCTCCTGCTGGCAGAGTGCGGAGCAGACGTGGGCGTCGGCTACCGAAGCCGAGAGAGCGACGCTGCCGAGATCGTCCGGCAGATCGCGGATCGCGGCGTGAGAGCATTCGCGCACACTGCGGATATTGCAACCGCCGAGGGCTCGGCAGCCCTCTTCGACCGCGTACAACGAGAGTTCAGCGGGCTCGATCTCTTCATTGGCAACGCTGGAATCTGGGAGCCTGAGGGTGTGGCGCTGGCGGATCTGCCCGATGACCAGTGGCGGAACACGATGCGGCAGAACGTCGATTCAATGTTCTTTTCGACGCGGGCAGCCGCTCGGATGATCGGCAACGGCGGTCGCATAGTTCTCGTGGCCAGCACCGCCGGCCAGCGAGGCGAGGCGATGCATGCTGATTACGCGGCGTCCAAGGGTGCCATGATCTCATTCGTGAAGTCGCTGGCCGTGGAGCTGGCGCCGCGCGACATCACCGTAAACAGTGTCGCTCCAGGCTGGGTGGACACCGAGATGGCGGCCGCACCACTCACCGGGACTGGACTTTCGGTGATCTCGGCAACGATTCCGCTGGGTCGCGTCGCCGCCGCTCGCGACATCGCCGGCCCAATAGTCTTTCTCTGCTCCGATCTCGCTCGCCACATAACCGGCGAGATCCTGAACGTGAACGGCGGCTCAGTGCTCTGCGGGTGATACCCGAGCTCGCAATTCCCGACACCCGACACCCGACACCCGACACCCGGTTCTGATGGTAGTCATTCTGTTCACCGGTGGAACGATCTCCATGCGATTCGACGCATCCGCGGGCGGAGCGGTTCCAGCCCTTTCGGGGCGGGAAATCCTGGCGGCCGTGCGAGGAATCGACGACGTTGCGAGCGTCGAGATCGAGGAATGGGGTGCGTTCCCTGGTCCTCACATGACTGTGGAACGGATGTGGTCTCTCAGGAATCGCATCGCGGAGCATCTGGCTCGACCGGAGGTAGAAGGGGTAGTCGTTACTCACGGCACGGATTCGGTAGAGGAGTCCGCTTATCTCAACGCGCGAACCATTCCGGCAGACAAGCCCATCGTGTTCACCGGAGCGATGAAGGCGGCCAGCGACCTCGGTTGGGACGGTCCCGCCAACCTTCTCGATGCCGTGCGTGTGGCGGCCAGCCCTGACGCGCGTGGATATGGTTCCATGGTGGTGCTTTCCGGTCGGGCCTTCGCCGGGATAGACGTCACGAAGGTCCACACTCACTTGTTGGACGCATTCGAGAGCCCCGGCCTGGGACCGGTAGGGGTGGTGGATGACGGTGCCGTAATCTTCAGGCGCGCCGTCCCCCCTCCGTCGCATAGCGCTCCGATCCTCGTGCCGGTCGCGCCAGCCACTCCTGTCGACATTCTTTATTCCTGGGCTGGAGCCGACGATCGCCTTCTGGATGCCTCGCGGGCAAGCGCGCGTGGTGCGGTGTTGGCTGCGCTGGGCCGAGGAAACATCCCTCCAGCGATGGTAGGGGGCGTGGCGCGTTGGATCGCCGACGACAAGCCAATAGTTATCGCGTCGCGCACGCAGCGCGGCCGGGTCGGAGAAACCTACGGGTACGCGGGCGGTGGCCGGCGTCTTCGTGAAATGGGAGCCATATTCGCCGGAGGACGCCGGCCGCAACAAGCCAGGATCGATCTGATGTTGGCGCTTGGAGCGGGGCTAGGCACTGAGGCTATACGGCTTCTCTTCGAGAGCTAGTTGACCGATCACCCTGTGATAGCGCATCGTCGCCGGACGAACTGCGCTGAGCTGGCATCAAAGACGAAGGGTTACACGGATGCTTCGGATTGCAGCGGATCGAGCGGATCGCTCCTCTGAGAGTCTGGCTCTTCGGCGTAGGCACCATGTTCTTGTGGTGCGAGGATGGCCATTCTCTCTCAATGACAGCATGTTTCTTCAGCGATGCTCTTTAATAAGCGAGAAGCGATCCGGTTGATCCGTTGTTTCCGATGGATCCGCATAACCATTTGTCCTTGATGCGACCTTGGGGCAGCCTGCCAGATGCCATCGATAATTCAGAATCAGGCCATTAGTTGAATGGAAACCCTTCGTCCTCCTGCACAGGTTTTGCGCATCGCCCGCAGGCTGGAGGAGGCGGGATTCGAAACCTGGTGCGTAGGAGGTGCGATTCGCGATGCGCTACTTGGCCACCGCCATCAGGATTGGGACCTGGCGACTGCGGCTCGCCCGGAGCAGGTACAACGACTTTTCCGGCGTACGGTTCCCGTCGGTATCGAGTTCGGCACGGTTGGAGTTCTGGATGACGATGGCGTGCTGCACGAAGTGACCACGTTCCGGAAAGATGTAGCCACGGACGGGCGTCATGCGGTAGTTGAGTTCGGAGCAAGCCTGGATGAAGACCTCGCCAGACGCGATTTCAGCATTAACGCCATCGCCTACTCGCCTGCCACCGGCCGAATACACGACCCGTTTGGTGGGCGTGATGACCTCGAACGGCGTCTGGTGCGCGCGGTCGGCGTGCCACAAGAACGAATGGCCGAGGACCGCCTTCGGGCACTGCGAGCGATCAGGTTTGCTTCGAGATTCGGCTTCGACATCGAGGCGAATACATGGAGCGCAGTCATCGGCAGCACTCCCTTTCTCGACAGGTTATCGCCGGAGCGAGTGAGGCAGGAGCTCGAAAAGACGATGGAGCAGGTAGATTGTCCAAGTGGAGCTCTCAGGCGCTGGCGTGAAAGCGGTGCTTTGGCAGAGTTGATCCCATCGCTTGCGGCACTTTCGGACATAACACTGAGATCTCTGGACGCTATTGTTCGCCCAGTTGCCCGGAACCGTCGACACGGACAGCGTAAGCACGCTAGAATCGCCGCACTCTTCGCTGACCTCAGCCCGAAAGACACAAGGCGCGCGCTGGAGAACCTGAGATTCTCCAACCGCGACGTGGCATGGATCACTACCGTCCTGGATCGCTGGCGCCAGCTCCACCCCGGGCTCGAGAAGGCCTTGCAAGGCGAGGAAGCATCCGACGCGCAAGTGCGGCGATGGGTGGCCATGTGTGGACGCACGAAGGTTGATTTCGTGCTGCGACTTGCCGCCGCGCGTGTAGCCGCCGAGCACAACCTCGCACACGCGGCTCCGGCGCTCCGGCGCATGCGCTCACTATACAGACGCATGGTTCGAAGCGCTTTTCGCGATCCCGTCGAGGTCGGCGATCTCGCTATCGACGGGGACGACCTGCGGCGCGCCGGTATCTCGGAGGGTCCCGTGATAGGAAGGCTGCAGCGCTACCTGTTGGACGCCGTTCTCACTGACCCGTCTCTCAATAATGGCGAAACACTCTTGGAGATGGCACAGTCTTTTCTGAAGACTGACATGGTCGAGAGATCGCCCTCGCGACCCGCGCCGAAGGAGCGCTGATATGTTCTTCCGGGGAAGGCAACCTGAAACGTCGGTCTGGCGGCGCTTCCGCACCGCGGCGGACGGATTCTCGTTCGTAAAAGAATCGGATTACTACGCCGCGCACGTGGTCGCAAACTCGGAGCGCGTTGTGGATCTGTTCCATACTCTGCTAACACATCTTCCTCCCGCGGTGGACGTTGCCTTGAAGGATCTCCGCTCGGATTTGTCCTGGAAGGGCGAAAACCTGCCGCTCAGCGATGTCCGGGACGCGGTTGGCCGTATCAAGCCGCTCGTCGCTTCGCACGGCGGGTGTGAGATCGCCATTTATACTGCCGAAGACCAACTGACGCTGAATCCCGTGCTCGAGCTGTTCATTTACTCGCGGACAGATCAATGGATGTACATCCTCAAGGGCAAGGGTCTTGAAGAGGAGCGCGCGGTGAGAACCAAGAGCTGGAAGTTGAAGCGCCATGAGTATCCGCCGGCACCCGACTTGGTAGACGCACTCGCGGCGATGGCTGCATCGCTGGGACTGCATTCAGCTTGACCGGAGTAGCTCTCGGTTACGCCTTGATCGCCGCACTGGCGAACGTGCTCGGCGCTGCAGCCATTACCTGGCGGTCTGAGTGGAGCATGCGTGCGGTCGACACGATGATAGCGATCGCTGCAGGCTTCATGGTCTCGGTTTCGCTCGTGGACATCTTTCCCGAGGCACTGGCGCGTGGTGGCGAGCTCGCTGCGTTGATAGCTCTGGCGGGTTACATGCTCGTGCACCTCACGCAGCACACGCTGGCGCCGCACTTCCATTTCGGAGAAGAAACGCATCAGGTATCGGAAGTGGTGGGGATGTCCGCGCTGGTCGGATTGCTGCTGCATACGTTTGTCGACGGGGTCGCCATAGCGAGTGGCTTTCACGTGAGTGGTGCTCTGGGCGGCATGGTCTTTCTTGCGATCCTGTTGCACAAGTTTCCGGAGGGGCTCGCCATTTCCAGCATCTTTCTGGCTGCCGGTGCCAGCCGCGCCAGAGCATTGTATGCCGCCGGCGCGCTGGGTGTCGCGACTGTAGCCGGCGTGCTGGTTACGGGCGTTACTCCGCTGTTACGGGATCACGGTCTTGCACTGTCTGCCGGAGTAACCTTGTACGTCGGTGCGTCCAATCTGGTGCCGGAGTTCCAGAGCAAGCCAGGTTGGCGTCTGCCACTATCTTTTTTCGCCGGGTGCGCACTTTACTTCGCGGCGCGGTCGGCGGCGGGGTTGTGACGGTGGCTCCCCGGCGAGCTCGGCAGCAGCCCCGTGGTCCAGGCCTCTTTTCACCGCCTCCAGGGTCGATGCCGTTGGCGGCCCGCATGCGACCCCGCACGCTCGACGAGTTTGTGGGTCAGGAGAAATTGCTGGGTCTCGGAAAAGCGCTGCGCCGCGACATCGAGACGGGAACCGTGGGCTCGATGATTTTCTGGGGCCCACCCGGGTCCGGAAAGACGTCGCTGGCTCTGCTGATCGCCCGGTACACGGAGCGCGAGTTCGTGCCGTTCTCGGCGGTCACAGAAGGTGTCCCGAGAGTACGGGAGATAATCGCCGAAGCCGAGGGGCGCCTCGAGATGTCGGGTCGCGGGACCATCCTGTTTGTCGACGAGATTCACCGGCTCAATCGCGCCCAGCAAGATGCATTTCTCCCACATGTGGAACGTGGTACGATCACGCTGATAGGCGCGACAACCGAAAACCCATCCTTCGAGATAAACGGGGCGCTTCTGTCACGAACCAGAGTTTTCGTGCTGGATCAGCTCACACCGGCGGACATCGCGTCGCTCATCGGCAGTACCCTCTCTGACCCTGACCGTGGCCTCGGCGCGCTCCACGTCTCGATCGCCGGCGATGCCTTGCAGCTTCTGGCCGTGGAATCGGATGGTGACGCCCGCCGCGCGCTGACGGTGCTCGACGTTGCGGCCGCCCATGTCGCCGCTACCGGTGACGAACGAACGATCACTGTCGAGCATGTGCGCGAGGCAATGCAAAAGCGGTTCGCGCACCACGACAAGAGCGGGGAAGAGCATTTCAATCTTCTTTCCGCCTATCACAAGTCCTTGCGCGGCAGCGACCCACACGGAGCTCTTTACTGGATGGCTCGTATGATCGAGGGAGGTGAGGATCCCATGACGATCTTCCGGCGTGCCATAGCCATGGCTGCCGAGGACGTGGGGCTGGCCGATCCGAACGCGCTCACGCTGGCAGTGGCGGCTCGTGATGCGTATCACATGCTGGGCGCGCCTGAGGGCTACCTGCCGATAGCCGAGATGACGATCTATCTGGCCACGGCGCCCAAGTCGAATAGCGCCAAAGTCGCGCTTCACGAGGCTCTGGAGCTCGCGCGCGAGACGCCCGCGGCACCCGTACCTCACCACATTCGGAACGCGCCCACGAAGCTCATGGCGGAACTAGGCTATGGCCGTGGGTATCAATACGCACATGATTCGCCCGACGCATACATCCCGCAGGAATATCTGCCCGATCAGCTTCGCGGCCGTGAGCTGTACGAGCCAGGAAGGTTCGGCTTCGAAAAGGAGATCGCGAAGCGACTGGCTTGGTGGGCTGAACAGGCGGGAAAGAAGTAAAGAAAGAGCGGGTGTAGGGTGTGGGGTGTCGGGTGTCGGGCCCCACACCCTACACCCCACACCCACACCCGATTCATCTTAGAGGGAGAACAAATGAAGAAATTCGCACTGATGGCAGCGGGAGCGCTGATCGCCGTTTCAGGATGCAAGACTTTCGGCCGAGACTTCGCTGAGCCCGTGGTGACGTTCAAAGACGTGAAGGTGAACGGCGTGGGGTTGACTGGCGGCTCGGTGGACGTCGTGCTGAACGTGTACAATCCGAACGGTTATGACCTGAACGCCACGAGGATGACGTACAACCTCTTGGTGGACTCGATTCCCTTCGGAAACGGTGCGACCGCCCAACGCTTCGTCGTTCAGGAGAGGGATTCGGCGGAGGTCCGCCTTCCGCTGGAGTTCAAGTGGGCGGGGCTGAGCACGGCCGCGCGCGAGCTTCTGAACACCGGGTCGGTAAACTACCGCGTGATGGGCGAGCTCACTGTGGGCTCCCCTGTGGGTGAATTCAGGATTCCCTACGACCGCACAGGGCGGTTCAACTCCCTGGGTCGAGCTCCCTAGAGGACAACTCTTATAGCCAGAGAATCTATTTCCCTCGCACCGCCGGTCGAGCGCGCGATTCTGGTTGGCGCGCCCGTAAAAGCGGTAGGTGCCAGGCGCACGCTCGAGGAACACCTGGAAGAGCTGGGGCGCCTGGCCGACACTGCCGGCGCGGACGTCGTCGGGCAGGTGACGCAGCTGCTCGAGCGCCCGAACCCCGGCACCTACCTCGGCAAGGGAAAACTGGAAGAGCTTTGCCTGGAGATCGGGAGCTCCGGAGCCTCGCTCGTCATTTTCGATGACGAGCTGACTCCCGCGCAGAGTCGCAACATTGAACAGGCGCTCGATACCCGAGTGGTGGATCGGGCGGAGCTCATTCTCGACATATTCGCTATCAGGGCGAGAACGAGCGAGGCGAAGCTGCAGGTGGAGCTCGCCCAACTCGAGTACATGCTGCCACGACTCACCCGCATGTGGACGCACCTCGAGAAATTCAGAGGCGGTATCGGCGTGCGAGGCCCCGGTGAAACGCAGCTAGAAACTGACCGCAGGCTCATCGGCCACCGCATCCGCGTCCTCAAGGACAAGCTGGGCGAAGTGCAGAAATCGCGGTCCGTGCAGCGACAAGGCCGGCGGGGGGGAGACGTGTTCAAGGCATCCCTGGTCGGCTACACGAACGCGGGCAAATCGTCCGTCTTGCGAGGGTTGGCGAACGCGCCGGAAGTGGTCGTGGAAGATCGGCTGTTCGCGACTCTGGACCCGCTGACGCGAGAAGTTATGCTCGCGGATCGCTACAGGGTGCTTCTTACGGATACGGTGGGCTTCATCCGCAAGCTGCCTCACCACCTCGTTGCCTCGTTTCGGGCAACGCTGGAGGAAGTGCAGGATGCGGACTTGCTGCTTCATGTAATCGACGCGAGCCATCCTGTGTGGGAAGAACATCGCGAGGTAGTCAAGCAAGTACTCGTCGAGTTGGCAGCAGCTGAGAAGCCAGTGCTGTACGTGTTCAACAAAACCGATCGCTTGAACGTCGAGGTACTTCACGACCTGCAGGCGCGCGTAACGGATCTACTCCCCAATTCTGTCTTCGTTTCGGCCGTGACTGAAGATGGCCTTGAGCCGCTGAGACGGGCTCTGCTCGCAACCATGAAGAAGAGCCGGCCGGCGGTGGAAGTGAGGTTGCCGGCACGTGACGGGAAAGTGTTGGCTGAGATTCACCGCACGGGCGAAGTCCTTGAGCAGCGGATGGACGGTTCGGTCATCGTGTTGCGGGTGCGGCTCAACGATCTTGCCGTGGACCGTCTAAAGCGGCAGGGCGTCGCTGTGAACGGCACGCCAGCATAGTCTCTCCAGGTCGCCTGCCTCGCGGTCCTCGCAACGTCTGCGTAGAATTTCAGGTATGAAGAAAGCGCGGCGCGCTTCAGGCGACGTTGACGTCACACGCCGAGAGTTGTTAAGGAAGGCCCTCGCGTTACCTCTTGTCGCGAACCTTCCGCCGGCGTTGAGCTCGCTGGTGGCCGCCGGTGACTCCGAGCCGCTCCACCGGAGCGCACCACACGTGGCGGTGGTAGGCGCGGGCGCGTTTGGTGGCTGGACGGCGTTGTCCCTGCGGCGCCTTGGAGCAAGAGTAACGCTATTCGATGCGTGGGGCGCCGGAAACTCACGAGCCAGCTCCGGTGGCGAGACTCGGGTCATCCGCGGCCTCTACGGCGACCGCCGGGTATACGTCGACATGGCCGCTCGGTCTCTGCTCCTGTGGCGCGAGAATGAGAAGCGGCTGGGTATTGTGGGCGATGGACGATTGTACCGTCGTACTGGTCTGCTATGGATGTTCCAGGACGACGACAGCTATGCGCGCGCTTCGCTTTCCTTCATGCGTGAGGCCAGGCTGGTTGTGCACGAGCTCACTCTGGAGAAAGCACGCCGCAGGTTCCCGCAGGTTGATTTCGATGGCGTTCGCAGCGTGTTCCTCGAGGAGGAAGCAGGTTTTCTCAAGGCTCGTGAGGCGTGTGAAGCCGTTCGTGCAGCGTTTGTCGCCGAGGGTGGCGAGTATCGCGTCTCTGCCGTGACGCCGAATGCCGTCGCGGGAGGGGAGATTGCTTCCGTGCGGCTTTCGGACGGCACCGCCTTTCGCGCTGACCGCTTTGTCTTCGCATGTGGGCCGTGGTTGGGGAAGCTTTTCCCGGATGTCGTTGGAGAACTCATCCGACCGACGCGCCAGGAGGTATTCTTCTTCGGCGTGCCCGCGGGCGACCGGCAGTTCAGCGAAGATCGATTCCCGGCGTGGGTGGATTTCGCCGACCGGCTCTTCTACGGCATACCGGGAAACGAGCGACGGGGATTCAAGGTCGCCGACGATACGCACGGTGAGGCGGCCGATCCTTCAACCATGGAGCGGCTGCCGACCGCCGAAGGTTTGGAGCGTGCACGTTCATTCCTGGGCAAGCGCTTCCCTTTGCTTGGCAATGCGCCGCTTCTGGAGGCTCGTGTGTGCCAGTACGAGAACACACCGGACTCGCATTTCATCATCGACAACCACCCAACGGCCGCCAACGTTTGGTTGGTTGGCGGTGGGTCAGGGCACGGTTTCAAGATGGGACCGGCTGTGGGCGAGCACGTGGCGAGCCTTGTGTTGGACACTGAGAAACGCCGAAAGGAATTCTCGCTGGCGCGGTTCGCGAGATCTGGCAAAGTCGGTTCGATTCAGCCTCCGAGCAGGATTTAGACTGATTCTCACTCCCGAGCTCAGCTACAAGAGCTCAGCATGCGCCTGCTTGAGAACGCTCCTCCCGGACTTCGTGAGTTAGCCGTTCAAGGTAACGATGATAGTCGGATGCCACGCCGGCTTCGGCGAGCGCTGCGAGCTGATCCAGGTCGATAAATCCTTTCCGGAACGCGACCTCCTCGGGACAGCCGATCTTCAGGCCCTGCCTCTTCTCCAGAGTCTTCACGAATTCACCGGCCTCCAGAAGCGACTCCTGCGTCCCGGCGTCGAGCCAGGCCGTACCTCTTCCAAAGACGCGCACTCTCAGCTCGCCCCGCTTCATATACATCGAATTCAGATCCGTGATCTCGAGCTCGCCGCGTGACGAGGGCTGCAGCGTTCTGGCAAAATCAACGACCTGCCGGTCATAGAAATAGAGTCCGGGCACGGCATAGTTCGATTTGGGGGCGCGTGGCTTCTCCTCGAGACTCAGCACCGTGAAATTGCGGTCGAACTCGACGACGCCATACCGCTCGGGATCGGTAACGTAATAGGCGAAGATCAACGCGCCCTGCTGCAGCGAGGCTGCCTCTTCCATGAGGTGAGTGAGGCCGGTCGCATACAGGATGTTGTCTCCCAGGGTGAGGCAAACCGGCTCACCCTGGATGAACTCCGATCCTATGAGGAATGCCTCCGCGAGGCCGCGCGGCGCTGGCTGCGCGGCGTACCGGATGTTGATCCCCCACTGGCTGCCGTCCCGGAGCAAACGCTCGTATAGTGGAATATCACGCGGAGTGCTGATCACCAGAATGTCTCGAACGCCTCCGAGCATGAGAGCTGTCAGAGGATAGTAGATCATCGGTTTGTCGTAAACGGGCAACAGCTGCTTGGTCACCACTTGAGTCAGTGGGTAGAGCCGAGTGCCAGATCCTCCCGCGAGGATTATTCCTCGCATCTGCGGATATTCATGCGCGTTCAAAGGCGGAGGGAACTGGTTGCAACGGTGGTTGCGTGCTGCCCCCATGCCTCGATGCGTTTAGCGCTATCGTCATATGCGTGTACAGCACTCTTTGACCACCAGTGCTGGTTCAGCCGGTACCACGCGACCGTCTCCTCTAGTCCCGTCTCAAAGGTTCTTGTGGGATGCCATCCCAACTCGCGTTGTGCCTTCGTGAAATCCACGCTGTACCGCCTGTCGTGGCCCGGTCTGTCGGCTACGAACTGGATCAGATTGGGGTCGGCCCCGGTCTCCTCCACCACCTTACGAATGACCTCGAGATTTTCGCGCTCAGCACCGCCGCCAAAGTTGTAGACTTCGCCCGATCGTCCGTCATCCAGAGCTGACAGTACTCCCCGGCAGTGATCGTCCACGTGAATCCAGTCGCGGCGCTGCCTGCCGTCACCGTAAACTGGCAGGCGCTTTCCGCGCAGAGCCGACGTGATCATGAGCGGAATCAGCTTCTCCGGATGCTGAAAAGGGCCATAGTTGTTGGAGCATCTGGTCACGATCACATCCAACCTGTGAGAGTGATGAAATGCCAGCGCCATCTGATCACCGGCCGCTTTGCTCGCGCTGTATGGAGATCTAGGAGCAAGCCTAGTCTCCTCCGTGAATGAGGCATCCGAAGCAGCTAAAGTGCCGTATACTTCGTCCGTGCTCATCTGCAGATATCGTACTCCCGTTTCGAGCGCCGCCTCCAAGAGAACTAAAGTTCCTTCGACGTTTGTTCTGAGAAACCTTCCGCTGTCCATGAGTGACCGATCGACATGCGACTCAGCGGCGCAGTTAATAACAGCATCGAATTGCTCTTCGCGGAACAACGCGGCGACCAGTTCGCGGTCGGCCACGTCGCCAATCTGAAAGCGATAGCGGTCAATGCCATCTACGTCTTTTAGGCTCTCAGGATTGGCGGCATATGTCATCAGGTCCAAATTCACTATACGCCAGGATGGTCGCGCGGCAAGCATGAGCCGGACGAGATTGCTGCCGATGAAACCAAGGCCGCCTGTGACTAGGATTTTCATGATTGACTGGTTGCAAGCGTGTAGGTACTCGCCTCAGCGATGTCGATTGCCTTCCACACATCCACGTGTGGACGACTCATGCGCTTCCGTTGAAGTCTTCAATCGCCTCGACAACTGCCTGCTGATCGCTTTCCCCGAGGTCCGTATAGAAAGGAAGTCTGAGGAGCCGCTCACTGATGTCTTCCGCGACGGGGCAGTCCGTGTCGGCAGCGCCGCTAAGTTGGCTGCCTTTGGAGCGGTTTAGAGGTAGGTAATGAAACACGCTCTGAATGGACCGAGACTTCAGGTGTTGAATCAGCGCATCGCGCTCCGCCGGTGTCGGAAGCAGCATGTAAAACAGGTGGTACGCCTGCTCGCAGTGAGCGGGCACAACCGGCAGCCGCGTGTCGCAGCGCGCGGCCCACGGCCCCAGCCACTGAAAGTAGTTCCGCCACACTCGCTCTCGCTTGACCTGTATTTCCGCACGGCGCTCTAGCTGGGCATACAAAGCTGCGGCGAGTATCTCCGATGGGAGATAGCTGGAACCAATATCTACCCAAGTGTACTTGTCGACCATGCCACGAAAGAACCGGCTTCGATCTGTGCCCTTTTCCCGCAGAATCTCGGCGCGTTCGACAAACTGCGGATCGTTGATAAGTAGTGCTCCGCCCTCACCACAGGAGAAGTTCTTGGTTTCATGAAAGCTTTGAGTGGCCAGACAGCCAAATGTGCCGAGGAGACGGCTCTTGTAACGAGCGAAAAGACCATGCGCGTTGTCTTCGACGATAGCCAAGCCATGCCGCCGTGTGATATCGCAGATGGTGTCCATTTCGCAGCCGACGCCAGCGTAGTGCACCGGGACTACCGCTTTCGTGCGAGGACTGATGAGTTCTTCGAGTAGACGTTCGTCGAGATTGAGAGTGTCCGGACGAATATCGATGAATACCGGCCGCGCGCCACGCAGGACGAATGCGTTTGCTGACGAAACAAACGTGAAGGATGGAATAATCACCTCATCGCCGTGCCCCACGTCAAGGAGCAAAGCCGCCATCTCAAGGGCGTGAGTGCACGAGGTAGTGAGAAGAGCTCTTGGCACTCCCATTTGCTGCTCGAGCAGCTGATGACACTGCTTGGTGAAGGGACCATCACCCGATAGATGGGCGCGTGCGAGGGCCTCGGCAATCGCGATTTGCTCGGCGTCCGTTATTGATGGCCGGTTGAAAGGGATCGGAGTTGCGGCACTCGATCGCGGGGAATCGAGGACTCCGCTGGGTTCGGCCGTGGTCCGGAATAGTTCATCCATAATGGCTGCAAACGTAGCCGTCAAACCGCATTCCGGGGAGTGGAGAACGGTGTCGTTCGGTCGGCAGAGCGGTCAGCGCAAAAAGTACCTTGCACCGTCGAGCTGCAGGTCCAGTACGGTAACGGAGAATGCCCTGCGCAACGCTTCCTCGGTGAACGAAAATCGCGGCAGAGACGGTTCAGCAAACAAGACCAGCGTGACGCCGGCAGTATCAACCAAGTTCCTGAATTGACAGATGGCAGAATCAACGGTGATGCCCCGATCCCGGAAAGCCATAGGCTGGGATCGCTCGAGCGTACTCTAAGCCGACCAGCGCATACAAAGCGTTCGGCTCGTTGGAATATACAGGTGCGCTCGGCGCATGAGATCGGAGGCTCGCGATGAGATCCGACTCCTGCCATCGTCTGCAAGCATAGCCTCCGGCGCCATTCTGGAGCGAGTAGCGAGCCGAACCGATGGTTTGGCGAAGTGACCACGCCAGCAATGTCGCACAGACGCCGCACTCAGCGCGAGGCGGCTAGAAATACCTGAGGGCCACGCGAGGGTGCCGATGAAACCGAGCACCGTCACCAGGAGCGAGATAAAGAGTGGCGACAGGAGCCGGCCCCAGTCGCTATCGAGAAAAACAGTGCTCTCCATTACCGAAATGAACACGAAATAAAAAAGCGCGAAGAAAGCGTTCACGAGAATCAAGCTCGAGGCCGGCAAAATGCTGTTTGTTGTTGTTCCTCCTGAAACGAACCGTCGCAAGGCTACTACTAGAGCGACAACGATCGCTGTCACAAGTACCAGTCCCAGCGCCGTGCTGGCTAAGACTGGAATCCACGGTGGAACAAACCAGCTGCCGAGCTCGTGTGCATTGGCCAATAGGTCTGCGCTCAATGAGTCCGGCGGTTCGTTCTGCTGAACAGTTGGGGACCCGAACTGTAGTTGTTTCCATCCCATCCAAACGGCTAGAGGAACGGCCGCAATACCGCAGAACACGAACGATCGTAAACAGCGGCGAACGAAGGAACCATCGGCGGCAGAAAGAAGGATCGCACCGCCAGTCAGGATCACAGCAGCCCCGGCATACCGCGTAAGGCACGCGAGTGAGGCGAAGAAGGCGGCCACTATAAACCGCTCGAGTGAGTAGCTGCGATAAAGTCGCTTGAGACTCAAAATGGCAAACGCACAGAGCGTGATGAATAACATCTCGCTGTAGGCTGTCCGCCATAGCTCGCCGAGAGTGAAATCGAGCACAGCACCAACAATGCTGCCGACATCGCGAGCACTATCGAGCTGGTGATCACACGAGCCTGCGCATATGCTAGCCAGACTAGAACCCCGAACAGAAGCGCGTTAAGAATGCGCGCCGCAGCCAGGAGGTCGAGACCCGTGACACCCAGTGCCGCTAGAGTCAATGGGTACAGTGGCGGCCATCCGAGGTAGACTGCTCCATCATAAAGATAGAAGCCACGACCTGCCAGAAGATTCCTGGCCACGGGAGACGTATGCCACGCCATCCAAGATGATGCCGATTCCGTAGGTTGACGTAACGATGAGCACCAGCAGCACCCCGGCCATGACGAACCCGACGGCCTCGCCACGTCGAAGGACACCAGTATCGCTGCCACGTATCACGGCTCGGTATCATGCAGAGAGGTGGAAACAGCGATGGCGTACGGAGGTCGCTCCATCATGCGGAAGTGCATCCGGGCCAGATACTCACCGATTATGCCAAGAGCGAAGAGCTGAGCGCCTGACAAAATCGCGATGATCGAGGCAAGAAAAGGAAAGCCGGCGACGCTTCCACCGTCCACGATGTATCGACCCAGCACGTAGCCAAGAACGCAAATCCCGAAAAGTGTAAAGACGAACCCAACCAGACTCGCCAGCTGCAACGGAAGAGTGCTGAATCCGGTGAGCATGTTCAGGGCGTGCGTCACCAGCTGCCGCACTCGGTAATTGGAAGCCCCGATCTTGCGAGGCTCGTGGCGAACCGGAACCGCGGCGAAACGCGTTGTTCCCCACGTCAACAGAACGTCGATTGACACAAACGTGCTGTGGTAGCTGGAGAACGCCTGTCGAAGCGGCGCGCGCAATGCACGAAACGCGCTGACTTTGCGGGCTACTTCGACACCCATCGTGCTTCTCAAAGCGATCTTGGTGATTCGAGAGGCGAGATCGCGAAGGAAACCATGCTGCTCCTTGAGGGGAGTACCGTAAACGACATCGTGTCCCTCACGAAGCTTCCGGATCAACGCGGGTATCTCTTCAGGCGGGTGCTGGAGATCGTCATCCATAGTGACGATAACGTCATGCCGAGCGGCGCGCACGCCACAAAGGACGGCATTGTGTTGGCCATAGTTACGCATGAGGTTTATGCCCCGAACCCAGCGAAACTCACGAGCGAGGCTGTCCACAACACCCCAGCTGCCATCACGACTGCCGTCGTTAACGAAAATCACCTCGAACTGAGGGCCTATTCCTGGAAGGACCTTGGCAAGCCGCCCGCAGAGATCCAGCAGGCAGTCCTCACTGTTGTACACTGGAACAACTACCGAAATCGAACTCAACGCTTCCGTGCTGGCGCTCGACGCCCACCCTGCCGCTTGCTGATCGGAAGGCGATTCAGACGTATGACTCGGCGACTCAGTGACCCCATCGCTTTGGGCATGCGCAGGCGCTTCGATTCGCTCCAATAGAAACTCCTTTTCATCGCTCGTTCACTACCACGGCCGACCCTGCATGACGCAAGGCGCCCGAAAGGTGCCGCTTGAAGATATCCACAGCCGTGCGTGCAACAATGGCCACTGTTTTATGTGCCACTCCGGCCAGGCACTTTCGCCGGACCGCTCATGCGGGTTTCTTTACCGGCGCGCGATTGCTACATAATCGTGCCCATTACGGCAGATACATTTCTTGTCCCGGCTAGCTCAGCTTACAAACCACGTCCAGGTCCCACGCAAAAACGAGATGACACAACAATATGGCCTGAGCGAGATCCGCGAGTTCTGGAACAAGCAGGCGTTGGAGTTTGGCGAATCCCATGCCGCGTCCTGGTCGGATCGTCGCGTGATGCAGCTACACCGACCGCAAGTTGTTCAAGCTCGCGACGCAGGTCGTGATCGCTTATTCGGACAAGCCGCTACGGCTGGCCATCCGGGCCGGGTTCGTCCTCACATTCGGCGCCCTGTCGGCGGCGGCGTATCTCACGTGGCGCGCGCTCACGCGCGACAACCCGGTGAGCGGTTGGGCGAGCTTGATCATGTCACTGTACCTCCTTGGCGGCATCGTGCTCTTCATGCTGGGGATCGTCGGCGTGTATCTCGGCCGGGTGTTCGAGGAATGGAAGGGGTGACCGCTCTATAGCGTGGCCACGACGACTGAGACCGACGTAACGGCGATCGCCCCGCGTGCTGCGGCATTCAATCACGAGGTGGCGTTGCCTCGAGATGCCTAACGCGGTTGAACCACTCGTGGCGGAGTCGTCTCATTTCGCGTTGCGTATCGCGCGCGCGCGGCCGGAAGACACAGATGCGGTAGCTGCCACCCTCGGAGCGGCTCGGGCAACCGGCGTCGACCTTCTCATCTGCCGGATCCCAACAAACGCCCTGAGCATTGCCCAGGCCATCGAAGCACAGGGTGGCCGACTCTGTGACACGCTGGTGGTGCTCGAGCGATCCTACTCGGCTGCTCCTAGCACCGTAGGCACCAAAGAGACGAGTGTTCGCGCGGCGCGCGAGGATGATGCAGCGGCTCTCGTGCGTATCGCCCAATCGGCATTTCGCGACTACTTGGGCCACTGGCACGCCGACCCGCGCATACCGCGTACGCGCGCCGACGACTTCTACGCAGCCTGGATGCGCGACATCTGCCAACAACTGACTGGCGGTGCGCACCGCGTCTTTGTGCTGGACAGCGCCGGCGGCCCCGCTGCGTTCGCGGCGTATCGTGCGTGCGCCGCCGAGACCTTCGACATCGCGCTCGGCGGCGTGGAGCCGCAGCACCGCGGGCGCGGACTCTATCGCGACCTCATCGCAGGGACAGATGCCCTCCTATTCGAGTCCGATCAGTTGCGACGCACCCAGTACTCCACCCAGATCAACAACCACCCGGCGATCCGGGTCGTCAGCGGCCTCGGTTATCACCTCACGCGTTCGGAGTACACGTTTCACGTATGGCTCTAACGCCTCCTGGCAGCCGCCTGCGCGAATTCCGTTCAACCAAGTGTCGCGCCCGACGCTCTCGCTCGGATCCAGCGCACGCTGTAGCAGCGCCACCACTGCAGCGAACGGGTGGCGACGAAGCGGTGCCAGGCAATTCTCAGCGCCGCGCATCACGGCCCGTCCGCGCTGCCCACTACGAGCTGCACTCACGCGCTCGAGCTTGCCGTACTGCTGCTCGACCTCGAGCCAGGCGACGAAGTGCTCATTCCTTCGTTCGCATTTGCCAGCACCGCGAACGCGTTCGTATGCGGCGAGCACCTACTTTGTGGGTACCCGAATGTTGAACCCTTGTTGGCCAAGCGCTACAGAGCTCCATCGACTACACCGATCCGGATATGGAGTGGAATCGATGGTTCTCACAGTTGCCCGCTGCCGGAGACTACGGGACACAAAAGCTGCTCGTTTTTCGGAAGAGATGATCGGCGATCGTTCGATTAGGCATCTACCTTCCATGCCGCGACAATGCAGGTCGTTCCCCAAGGAATCCCTCTCCCTCGGCGCACAAGACTTAGCTCGGCGTGCAGAAGGTTCTCAATCAATGCTCGGCCCCACCCGTGCTGTGTGTGCTCCTGCTTCATACGCTCTGCCTCGAGCGGCTCCCGTGATCCGATCTTGCTAGGCAGGGTTCTAAAGAGGAGCACGGGGACAGGGAGGAAAGCGAACATGTAGGACTTGAAGTCGACACCGAATCCGGCCAGCTGAAGGTTCGCTGTGAGCGAGCCGAGGGTGTAGCGGCGAGCGTGGCCGGCGGCATCGTCCTCCACTGACCACAACCAATTATATGCAGGAACAGTCAAGTAAAGCCTTCCCTTAGGCCTGAGTAGGGAGTGCAGCGTTTTGAGGAACGCGACGTCCCCCTCCACATGCTCCAGCACATCGAAAAGACCCACAGCTGGAATCGATCCTGGTCTGAATCCAGCGCTTTCGAGCGTTGCGCAGATGACGTGTTTCAGACCTCGCCGTCTCGCGTTCATCGCACCGGTCCGACCGGGCTCAACGAGCACCACATCCATGCCGTGGGCCGTCAACCCTGCGGCAACGTAGCCGTTCCCACCACCAACATCGAAAATCGGGCCGGCTGGCGGAAAGGCTTGAACGACGTGCGTTATGAACCTATTGCGGTGCTGGAACCAGAACGAGTCGTCTTCAACCTGGAAGCACGCTTCGTTTCCCTCATCAGGATAGGATACGCGCTCGGAGACCTTGGAAAACCAGCAGCCGTTCTCGCCCTGCACTAGATTGTCCGCGAAAAAGGGGCGAGAACTCATCGAGCTCGAGTAGAGAATGTCCCGATCACAGATAGGGGATAGTGCGCGACTGAGATAATTCTAGCGCGTCGTCAGGTCGCGGCCAGTCGCTCCTCCCACACTGCTCGAAGCATCGCGATCGCGCCCTCGGGGCACGCGTCCACGCAGATTCCACAGCGAATGCATCGGTCCTGGTCGAAGTGCAGTCTCGAGGGC
>JBHENQ010000070.1:0-4633 GCA_046261975.1 Gemmatimonadaceae bacterium
GGGGGGGGGGGGGGGGGGGCGAGAATTACGATCGTGATGGGCGACGAAGACGGCAAGGCCTCCGCGCTCAACGCCGGTGTGCGCGCCGCGACAGGCGAAGCGATCGTTTTTGCCGACACGTATCAGCGATTCGAGCCCGAAGCCATAACCAAACTGGTGTCAGCGCTTCAGCGCCCGCGCCGCGGTGCAGTCTCCGGCAGGCTGGAGCTGTCCTCGCCAGCTGGGGGGGGGGCAGGTGCGCCGAAACGTCGCTCCGCGGTGGGAATCTATTGGGCTTTCGAGCGTTGGCTCCGCAGGCGGGAAGCGGAGGTGCACTCTTCGATCGGTGTGACTGGCGCCATCTACTGCATGTGGAAATCGCTCTGGACTCCACTGCCGGCCGGTTTGATTCTGGACGACGTGTTCGCGCCCATGTCGCTCGTGCTCAAGGGTTACCGCGTGGGGTTCGAGGACGACGCGCGCGCCTTTGAGACGCGACAGCCTGATCGCACGCAGGAGTACCGCCGAAAGGTCCGAACGCTGACGGGAGTATTCCAACTCTGCGCATGGTTGCCATCTGTGTTGATTCCCGTGCTCAATCCGGTCTGGCTGCAGTTCGTCTTTCACAAGCTGCTTCGGCTCCTGACTCCCTATTGCGTCCTGGTCATCGCTTTATGGCTTGCCGCTGTGGTGCTTCGAGCCGGCACAGTCGGTGCCGCTGTGTTTCTTGCAGCAGTGCTGGTTCTGGCGGCACTCCTGGTTGCAGGAAACGCGAGGCCCGTGCGTCATCTGCGCGAGGTGTTGGTCCAGGGGCTGCAGATGCAGGCGGCGGTCATAGTCGGTACGGTGAATGGTTTCCGGGGACGATGGGATGTCTGGCGTCGCTGAAAGCGCTCGCTACAGCGAGGCACCTTCCCACCCCGAGCGCGTGCGAGTGTGCATTGTTGCCCCGTCGCTCGCGATTCTGGGTGGCCAGGCGGTTCAAGCGCAGCGTCTCCTGAAGCGACTCTCCGAGATCCAGTCGCTGAGAGTGGCGTTCCTTCCCGTCAACCCGCGCTTGCCGGGCATTCTTGCGTCGCTGCAGCGCGTGAAATTTGTGCGTACGGTTGTCACCTCGGTCGCATATACCGCGACACTATTCCGGCGCTTACGAAGCTACGACGTAGTGCATGTGTTCTCGGCATCGTACTGGTCATTCGTGCTGGCGCCACTTCCAGCAATGATCGTAGCCAAACTGTATGGTCGAAAGGTGGTGCTGAACTATCGGAGCGGCGAGGCAGAAGACCACCTTCGCAGATGGAGAATGGTCGCGCTCCCCGCCATGCGTCTGGCGGACGAAATCGTAGTGCCATCACAGTATCTGGTGGATGTCTTCTCGACGTTCGGCTTACACGCCATAGCGATCCCCAACTTCGTGGAGCTGGAGGCTCTCCCGTACCGCGATCGAGCGCAAGCCCTCGGATCGCAGCCGGTTTTTTTGAGCAACAGGAATCTGGAGCCAATGTATAACGTGGCTTGCGTGCTTCGCGGGTTCGCCGTTATCCAGCGCAGGCTGCCGCAGGCGAGGCTCATCGTCGCCGGCTTCGGCAGCGAGGAGGCCAGACTCCGCGAGCTCGCCCGCACGCTGGCCCTGACGAACACCGAGTTCACCGGGCGCCTGCGGCCAGAGGACATGAGCCGCTTGTATGACCGGGCCGACGTGTATCTCAACGCGCCTGACATAGACAACATGCCGGGTTCCGTGCTCGAGGCGTTCGCCGCTGGGGTTCCTGTGGTAACCACGAACGCCGGCGGCATTCCGTACATCGTCAAGGATGGAATGACCGGCCTTGTGGTTGCCCGAGACGATGCGCAGGCGCTCGCGGCAGCGGCGCTTCGGCTGGTAGACGAGCCGAATCTCGTTCGCGATCTCACCTCGCGCGCGCGGGCGGAGTGCGTCTCGAGATATGTCTGGCCTGCCGTAAGGCGCGAGTGGGAGGCGCTCTATCACGGGCTCTTCCTGCACGCTGTGCTCAGCAAGTCTTCCAGGACGCTGGACGCGCATGCGGCTGCGAAGTGATGCCGGGGCTCAGCGCCGCATGAAGGATGGCGCGGCGAACGGCTGGCGATCAAAGCTCGGAAAGCTGAAAGGGCGCGATCTCACCGAGCTTAGAGTGCGAGGCGCGCAAGCAGCGTCGACTTACCTCGAGAGGTTGGGGCTGTCGCCTCAAGTGCGGGAGATGGCCGACGATTCCCTGTGGCGCGAATTCGACCCTTCAGGCGCTATCCCGAACCTGGCGCAAACCGCGGGTCCTGACGTGGCGCGCACGAGTCTGCTCAATCGATTTCGTGAGAAAGCCGGCGCCGGGTTCTTCGAGTCATTCAACAGCCGGGCAGCGACTCTGGCATCGCTGCGACACAACTTCCCGCACAGTGAAGGGCACACCATCGAGCGCGCAAATCGCTTGCTCGAAGGAAGATTCGATCTGCTCGGACACAGTGACCTGTCGTTCGGGAAACCCATCGATTGGCATCTGGACCCCGTTCTTGAGCGCCATGCGCCGCGTGTTCACTGGAGCAAGATAGACTATCTGGATCCGACAGTAGCCGGCGACCATAAGCTCGTTTGGGAACTGAATCGCCATCAGCATTTCATCACCCTCGGAAAGGCCTACTGGTACACGGGAGACGAAGTCTACGCGAGCCAATTCGCGAATCAGATTTCCGGTTGGATGAATGCCAACCCGCCCAAGATTGGCATCAACTGGGCGAGCAGCCTCGAGGTTGCGTTCAGGTCCATAGCATGGATCTGGGCGCTGCATTTTTTCCGCGAATCACCTGAGCTAACGCCGGGTCTCTTCGCGCGCGTGCTCAAGAACCTATATTCGCATGCCCGGCATCTGGAAACCTATCTGTCCACGTATTTCAGTCCCAACACCCATCTGACCGGCGAAGCACTGGGTCTGGTTTACCTCGGGTCGTTTTTCCCCGAATTCAGGCGGGCTAGCCACTGGCGCCGCAACGGCTGGAGCGTGCTGAGAGAGCAGATTGCCCGGCAGGTCAGGCCGGACGGCGTGTACTTCGAACAGGCGAGCTACTACCACCGTTACACGGCGGATTTCTGCCTCCACGCTTTCACCATTGCGGAGCTGCGCGATGAATCCGTGGGCGGCTGGATGTCGACAGCGCTGACCGGGCTGCTGGACCATATGATGTACATCACGCGCCCGGATGGGACGACACCGCTCGTCGGAGACGACGATGGTGGGCGGCTCCTTCCTCTCGATGATCGGGCGCCGAACGATTTTCGTTCAGCGCTTCTCACGGCGGCTGCACTCTTCTCCCGACCGGACTACGCCTTCGTCGGCGCTGCCGGGCAAGCAAGCAACGCCACGGCATCGGAGGAGACACTTTGGCTCCTGGGGCCCGCTGCGCTGGCAAGACTGCAGGAATTGGTTCCGCGCCAGCCCCAGGCAACATCGCGAGCGTTCCCCGATGGCGGTTACTTCGTGATGCGCGACGGATGGCAGCGGGATTCCAACTATGCACTGATCGATTGTGGGCCGCACGGGATGATGAACGGTGGCCACGCCCATGCCGACGCGCTCGCGATTGAAGTGGTCGCGGGTGGCAGAACGCTTTTCGTGGATCCCGGTACTTATACGTATACCGGCTCCAGGCTAGAGCGCGACCATTTTCGATCCACCGCGGCACACTGTACCGTCACTGTTGATGGCGAATCGTCCTCGGTCACGGATGGTCCGTTCAGCTGGAAGCACATGGCCACGTGCGCACTCAGGATCTGCGTGTCACACCAGCGGTTTGACTTCTTCGAGGGCAGTCACGACGGGTTCGAGCGCTTGCAGGCGGGGGCGATTCATACGCGCTCTGTATTGTTTATCAGGAATGGCTACTGGATCATCCGTGACCGTATCGCCTCGCGTGGCGAGCACGGGGCTGCCGTGAGCTTTCAGTGCGCGCCAGGGCTCGTGGTTCGGGAGTGGGGCGGGCGCCCGCTCGCGGGCGGTTGGAGTCGGGAATCGGGAGGATTCGTGGTCTGCGATGTCGACGGCGTCAGCTTTGCGAGTGTGGTGAGTTTTTCCGCCGCGAACGGTTCGCTCGAGTGCGGTAGCGGGGAAGTATCGCCCTCTTACGGTACTCGACTGCAAGCCCAGCGTTGCACGTATTCGGTTCGGGGAACTGGGCCGCAAGACATCACTACGTTTATCATTCCGATTCACGGCGATGGACCGTCGCCCGTGCATTGCATCTCGAGCGAGGGTGCGTTTGCCCTTGAACACGAGTCATCGCGTGATCTGCTGCTCCATGCCCCGACGGACGGTAGCGTGGAAGGAGGGGGGGCGCAGTCGGATGGTGAGTGGACCTGGATCAGATGCGAGCCAGGTGGAGGCGCGACGGAATTCCTTATCCTCGGGGGGCAAACCCTGACGATTCACGGTGAGCGTCTCTTTGGCGCGCGCGGGCGTGTTAGCTGCGCGTACGGACGGAAAGAAGCGGGCGCTTGGATAGTGCGTGAGGTGCGGACGATCGAAGCCGGGCGCACCGGCGCAGGAGGTTAGGGTTTCATGTGTGGCATTTGCGGTATCGCACTTTCTTCTCGCTCCAATCGTTCGATCGATGAGCGCCTAGTGGCTCGGATGCGCGACGTGATGAC
>JBHENQ010000071.1:0-3953 GCA_046261975.1 Gemmatimonadaceae bacterium
CTGGCCTGCCGTCAGGAGTAACGATTCGTACGCCGCGATTGCTTTTTCCAGTGCTGACTCGTCATGTTCGGTGGACGCAAGGCTGGCGGCATTGTCGGCTAGATTGACGCGAGCCAGCTCATCATTTGGGAAACGCGTGACAACCTGCTCCCACCGCGCGACACGCTCTCTAAGACTGGATTCGGTGAGGGCCCAGAGATGCCACGCTCCACGGTTATCCGGATCGGCCGCAATCGCTCGTGAGACGAGATCCTGCACGGCCTGGGGACCACGACCAGTTAGCCAATAGGCATTGGCGAGAATTACCAGAGAACGAGCATCGTCCGGCCGTTCCGCAACTATATGCTCGTAGACGGGACCTGTAACCTCGGGCATGTCACGAAACGGCTCGGCGGCGGCAGCGAGCGATGCAGAATCGGCATGTCCGGCGATTTCTCCGATCCGCTCGAGGAGCGCCTGGAAGTTGGCACTATCCTTGTATGAGTTGACGGCGTCGGCCATGAGTTCGGCGGTGACTGGAGATCGAGACATGTTAGCGCTAACATACCGTACAGCAGGGGACGTCAGAAGGTGAGCGCCAACGCGCAATCCGCTTCAGGTCCCGAGACCGAGGCGATAGTCCCCGAGATATGTGCGCGCGTTGCGCATGCACAGCATGAGATGAACAACCCGCTGTCGGCGCTTCTTGCCGAGGCGCAGATCCTTGCGATGGACCCGTTATTGAGCGAAAGTCAGCAGGAAAGCGTGGACCGTATGATTCAGCTCGTTCGCCGGGTGATAGGCTTGGTGCGCAATCTGGATCAGGTGTGCGCCGAACCGTCTGGGGCGAGCATCTAGTGCAGAAGTTGAGAGCTCAGCGGTAGCACCTGGCGGCCGAAACGCAGTCCCCGTCCCCTGGGGCTTGCGGAACAGCCCCCGTATAGCGATTATCGTGGTGGCCATCCCGCCCCCCTTTGGTGCGACGGCCAACACCTTCGAAATAGAGCCCAGGAATGCCGAGCGCGCGTATGCGCGCCGAAAGAAGTCTGTGCCGCGCGTGTGCTGGTCCGCGGCTGTAACGGGCAAGTCTGTTCCTGAATTTGGAATGCCGTAAGCGGCGCAACTCGATCTGTCGTAGGGACAGCTCGTGCTCGCGCGGAGAATCTCACCCATGACTCAAAAAGCTGCATGACCGAACATCGACGGCCTCCTCGTCGCGGCCGCGGGCATCGCCCGCACCAGCGCCAATCGAATCCGGCTTCACCGGTTCCGGATGGAGATACTGAGGCAAGCCCATACCTGGACGAGAGCCAGACAGCCGGTGGTCCGGTGGCCGAAACAGACCGCCCGGGACCGGGGGGAGCAGACGGCGCGAACGGACTGGACGGCTCGCACGAGGGCGGTGTCGGTGGAGGCGGCGGCGGTGGCGGGAGCAACCTTGGTGAGAGCCAGACTGCCGGCCCCGATCTCAACGGCGCAGGAAGCGCCGGCGCTTTTCCAACAGTGCAGGGCTCGACACCACTTCCCATCCCATCGAGACACGAGGGCAGGTTCCCTGGCCATCGAGGTGGTGGGGGCGGTGTCGGCCACCGTCCGGAGCGCGGTAGCGGCCAGCATTCGGCAGTGGTTACGGTGGTTGTCGCTGAAGGGCCTTTCGTGGGCTGGTTCGACGCGGCGCGCGACGGCGGCTTCGTTAGAAGCGCGGAGGCTAGCTACCTCCCGGTGCCCGGCGATCCGTTCATATCGCCCCAGGTAATGCGCCAACTCGGCCTCCGTCGCGGTGATCTGATCGAAGGAACAGTGGGACGCGATCACCGCGGGCGACCCGTAGTCAGCGATATTGCGCGCGTCAACGGAGGCGATCCCGCCTTGGCGCTGCGACGCCCCGATTTCAGCTCGCTTGTAGCATCATATCCGGAACGCAAGCTCGTGCTTGAAACGGGCGCGCCTTCGAAGGTCGGGCCGGAGCTCACTCGCAGAGCCATAGATCTCATAGCCCCAATCGGGTATGGCCAGCGCGCTCTCATTGTCGCGCCGGCGCGCGCCGGCAAGACCATGCTTTTGCAGGCGATCACCGAGGGAGTAGCGGTCAACCACCCGAACGCCACGCTGCTGGTGTTGCTCGTTGACGAGCGCCCTGAAGAAGTGAGCGAGATGATCGAGTGGGGACGGGGCGAGGTCGTGGCGTCGAGCTTCGATCAGCCCGCGGAGCGTCACACGGACGTTGCCGAGATGACGTTGGAACGCGCGCGGCGACTGGTGGAAAGCGGAAAGGATGTCGTCATAGTGCTGGACTCGATCACACGTCTCGCCCGCGCGCACAACACGGTGGAGCGCGGCACGGGACGCACGCTGAGCGGCGGGCTCGACGCCACCGCGATGGCCAAGCCCAAAGCATTCTTCGGGTCGGCTCGCGCTGTCACTGAGGCAAACGGTGGCGGCTCACTCACGATCATCGCGACCGCGTTGATAGAGACCGGTTCGCGGATGGACGACGTCATCTTCGAGGAGTTCAAGGGCACGGGCAACTGCGAGATAAAGCTGGACCGTGGTCTCGCCGAGAAGCGCGTGTATCCCGCGATCGATGTGGCGACCAGCGGCACGCGCCGCGAGGACAAGTTATTCCGGCCGGATCAGCTCGACTTCGTCTACACCCTGAGACGGGGCCTGCAACAAATGCCGCCGCAGGCAGGCATGGAGTGGCTGATCAAGCGAATAGGCGCTACCCCGAGCAACGACGCGCTATTGTCCGGACTCTAGGAGCTAGGGAATAGGAGCTAGGGAATAGGGAATAGGGAATAGGGAGAAACGGATGGGGGGGTCGCGGTGTAGGAAAGAGCCGCGACCCTTTTTTTCCTTTCTGGCCCGTATTCCACGTCTTCGCATCTTGTTTTTCCGGTCCGCGCCTTGCACTTGGAGGGGCATGTCCCTGCCCTTCCCACAGTCCGCAATAGTCCTCGGACGCGTACTGCTGCTGTCGCTCGCCGTGCTTCTGGCCCCGCGAGTGATGGGCGCACAATCGGACACTGAGGAAGAGAGCCCCGAAGTCGAGAAATTGATCCTGGAAGGCGTCAAGGCGGTGGACGAAGAGCTTCTACGGGAGAGCATCGCCACCAAGGAATCGAAATGTAAGAGCATCCTGCTGGCGCCCTTCTGCTGGGTTAGCGACTCCAAGTATTTCGTCCGCAAGCGGCATCTGGACCGGGTTGAATTTCGCCGGGATGTGGTTCGCGTTAGGGTATTCTACTGGAAGCGCGGATTTCGCGAGACACAGGTGGACACCACCATAGTGAAACGCGGTGATGGTGTGGCCGTGACTTTTCGTATTACAGAGGGTCCACCAACTCTGGTGTCGTCAGTCCGCGTCGATCGCCCCGAGAAGCTGCTGTCCGACAGGTATCTGTCGAGGACGATAAGACCACGGGCGGGCCAGCCGTTCGATCTCGTGGTGTTCGACTCCACGGAGACACATCTTCGAAACGAGCTCTGGGAGCAGGGCTATTCGGACGCGGTGATTCTCACCGAGTGGGACGTCGTGGATTCCCTGAACGCTGCCGCCCTTCGCATATCCATCGACCCGCGGTGGGTCACGCGCGTGGGCCGGATTACAATAGCAGGAAACGAGAAAGTATCGCAGCGTACGATTACCCGCTCTCTTACTCTGGTGCCGGGCGACATTTTCAGGCGCAGCGAGGTTCTCGCGAGTCAGCGGAATCTCTATACGTCCAATCTCTTTAGCCACGCAGAGATCACCGTTTCGGCGGCGGACGACAGCGTCAAGGAGATCGCTGTGATCGTGGATGAGGCGCCGATGAGCGATGTTCGCGTGAGCGGCGGCTTCAGCACCGTGGATTTCGCTCAGGCCGAGGCGCGCTATACCAGGTACAACTGGCTTGGCGGGGCGCGCCAACTCGACCTGCGCGGTGCCGTTAGCAACCTGCTGGCTCCTCAGCTCAACGGTAGCTTCATTTTCA
>JBHENQ010000072.1:0-9653 GCA_046261975.1 Gemmatimonadaceae bacterium
GGCTCTCGAGCCTTGCTCTGAGGCGACGTATCACGACCTTGCACCGCCTTCGTGATGCCTATCGGGGCTTCTGATTCAGGACGCGCGACAGATTTCACGGAAGCGGCGCGCGCGCTAGTGCTGATCTGACTATCGATGCCGTCGTCCACGACCGTCACGTTCGTGGCGGGTACGGCCTCGAGACGAAGAGCGGCAATGAGCACGCTTGCGGTGGTTGCCAGCGTCACCAGCGTGAATCTCTGGCCGCGTCGAAGGCTACCGCGGTGCAGCTTTGAATCGAAGATGGCCAGCAATCGCGACTCGAGCTCCAAGGGCGGGGGCGCAGCCATCGCTAACACGGCAGTACGAGACAGCCGGTGAGCAATCGGCTCGCGCAGCGCGGCGCGCGCGACATCAATAAGGAGTGTCGCATAAGGCTCGGGCCTGACGCCGACTTCCAGAACGCGATCGTCGCAAGCGCGCTCGCGCTCCAATCGCATCCGCTTCACCGCGATCCATACCATGGGGTTGAACCAATGAACATTGCGCGCAGCGAGAGCGATCGCATCGGTCAGACAGTCCTGGCGAGCGACGTGTGCCAGTTCGTGTGCGAGCACGGTGTACAGGCTGTCCAGCGGCCACGCGGCCGCGCCGGCCGGCAGCAGCACAACGGGGCGAATGATTCCGAACGTGGCCGGGCCCAGCACTTCATCGCTTTCCACCAGCACAACGCGCTCGTGAACACGGAAACTATTTCTGAGGTCGGTCGCGAGCCGCAAGACATTCGCGTCTTCAACCATTCGAGACCGAGCGATCAGGCGACGAGCACGTACGTAGCGCCCAATATCGCGCCCCGTCAGTACGAGGGCACCGACGATCCACACGACGAAGAAGAGAGGAGGGACGTCAATGTTGCGCGGCAGCAACGTCGAGGCCGCATCCAACGATACGCCGTCCAGAACACCGCGCGAGGACGGAGCGGCAGATGAAGAGATCGCGCGTTCGCCTGAGGTCGCTCTCGTGGGAGCCCGTGCGGCGTCCCTCAGGTGTGGCAACGATACCGAGAATCGTTCCGCGAGATTGGCTATATGCACGCGCGGACCGAGCTCGAGCACGATGGGAAGAGCAAGCACAGACACAATGCCCGCCGTCCACGCTGCGTGCCGCACGGCTGCCGACGCTCTGCGCATCCGGTTCGCCGCAATCGCTGCGACAAGCAATATGACCAACCCTTTCACAAGCAGTCCAGCCAGAAAGAGTGCCGCGTTCGACAGAACCTGATATGAAAGCATCCTATCTCACTTTCTTCTTTGCATGTTCGACGAGCTTGGCCAGCCGGTTCAGCTCTTCGTCGTTCAGCTTCGAGCCCGCTGAACCGAGCAGCGCAGCCATCGCGTTAGCTGGCGAGTCATTGAAGAATGTGCGGACCACGTGGGAAAGCATCGACGAGCCGGCCGCGCCGCGAGATACCGCGGGAGCGTACACATAACGAGGTCCGTCGTACTCCTGCTGGATGTGTCCCTTGTTCTTGAGTATTCGCAGCAGTCCGCGGACCGTGGTCAGCGTAGGCGCGTCGGGCAGATCGGCCGTCACTTCCGCTGCGGTCGCTCTGCCGAGTCGGTAGATCACTTCCAGGATCTGGCGCTCGCGTCTACTGAGATTGAGTGGCGGCTGTTTGGGCACTAAGGCTCCGCGGCATCGAGGACGTGACAGGTATGTTAAAAACTTGACACCTTGCAGCGGGAATGTCAATAGCCAGCGCTTATTGAGCGCTGCCACGACTACCCCAGAGTCAGAGCCTTCGCCGTAGCGTACGATTCCAGAAAACCACATCGCTCGCAGCGATACGTGGTGACCGGAATAATCTCGCGGCCCTTCATCTTGAGCCCTGACCAGAAGGAGTGCTCAGGAGCGCCCTCGACCCACTTCTGTGTTTCGGGCATCGAGTAGTGGGCCTTGTCGGCCACGAAGCCGCTCTCCATCGGGCCTCCGCATCGCAGGCACGCCAAGCCTTTTACCATTCCATTTCTCCAGTAGTAGAAGTGCGTCCTGGAAAAAGTGGCAGGCTGGAAGGCCTCTCCGCCAGCTCGGGACTATGGCGTGCTGAGTTGCGGCTCGCGATGCACCTTTACGACTTCAATTCGCGCATTGCCGTGAGGGGGCCCTCGGCTTGCAGTGTCTCCGTTGGCAACCGTTAACGGACGCGTTGCACCGAAGCCGGCCACGTAAAGCCGAACTCCCGAAACACCCGCAGCCATCAGCCGGCTCTTCACCACCGCCGCGCGCTTTTCGGAGAGCGCCTGATCGACTGCAGGATTTCCGGTGCCGTCGGTGTGACCCTCGATGAGGAACGTATCCGGGCGCGCAGCCACGAGCTTGGCGAGACGTTCGATGTGCACGCCCGACGCGGCCGTGATCCGGTCCGTGTTTCCCACGAATCGGATCTCCTGGATTACGGCGTGTCCAGCCGTGAGGTGTGCCGCGAGGGTGTCCTCTTGCGCGCGTGCCAGCACTGGCAACGCGGCAAGAAGCGCACATGTGACAAGGCAGCCGCGCGCATGCTGGCGAATGCTCCTGCAGCCGAGTTCTAATCTCGTTAGCGTAGGCGCTGATCTCATAATACCGGACAGTTGACCTCCATTAGATCGGCCTTTGCTGGCGTCTGTACACCCGGGGGGACAGTGAACCAGTTTACCAGTGTGCCGCCGACGCCGTCCCTAATCGGCACTCGCACAGGCGACTGACCACGGTTGGTCGCGATACGCAGGTGACTGCCATAATAGTTGGTCCCGTCGTTGCGCATTTTCTCGTACTTCCAGTCCGTGATGAACACCTTGGTCTGGCCGGCCTGTATCGTGATGGTTTCCACGCCCAGGTTTCCATCCGGCCGCCCATGACCCGCCCACATGTTGTCAGCTCGCTGGTACTCGAGCGTGCATGAGTTCGTAGAGGTGGGATCGGTCTCGGCCGGGTCGGAAGCGCCGAGTGGTGCGAGTGCCACGGCCAGCAGGGAAATGATTCTGCGCGAGGTGTTGATCACGGTGCTCTCCTTCGATGAGGGGTGCAGATCGGCGTTCCATAAACGTCTGGCGGCGCCGTGAAAAGGCGCTACTTTGGACTCGTGTGCCCGCAAACTAGGAGCTTTCGTCTCCCGTCTTTCAACGTTTCAACATGATGCGGGACAGCGAGTTTCGGCTGATCACACTCGGGCGACTTGCCCTGGTGAGCCCGGCAGGCATAGAAGACGAGGAGCTGAACACTCGGCGCCGGAAGGTCGCCCTCCTCGCGGTGCTGGCGCTCGCCAAGCGTCCCATCTCGCGCGATGCGCTGCTCGAGATGTTCTGGGGCGACCAGGACGAGGCCCGGGCCCGCCACTCGCTGAGCGACGCGATCTCGCACTTGAGGCGGATCATGGGACGCGACGTCATCGTGACGACCCGCTCGGAGGCAACGGTCGCCGCGGAATCCCCGCTTGCCGTTGACGCGATCGAATTTGCCGACGCCGTGGCCGCGCGCGACTACGAACGTGCAATTGTGCTCTACGCCGGTCCTTTCCTCGATGGCGTCTACGTAGGTGGCTCGTCGAGCTTCGAGGACTGGGTGGCGCGTGAGCGGAGCCGGCTAGAGTCGCTCTTCTTCCAGGCGTCCGCCAAGCAGTGTCTGTGGCTCGCACGGGAACAGCGCTGGGACGAGTGTGCCGCGCTAGCTGCTCGGTGGCTGGAGGCCGCGCCGCTCTCCTCTGACGCGGCGTTGTTCCTAATGAAAGCTCTCAAAGCGCCGGGCACTAGCGACGCGGACTGGCGTGCACTCGAGGCGTACGAGCGGCTGCGTACGCGACTCGCGCGTGATTTCGAGCTCACACCCGATAAGTCTGTACAGGCAGTAGCCACCGAGCTCTCCGATCGCCTTGCGTCGTCTGCACCGCCCGAGCAGCCTGCGACGCCAGCAGTAATAGATGTCCAGCCTGACGCGACAACACCCGTGCGTGAGCTCGATGCGGAGATCCCCAGCACGGCGAGAAATCCACCGGTGCGCGATGCGCGAAGAAAGCGATTGGTGTGGGGCGCCCTCGCTGCCGTCACGCTCGCTGCGCTCAGCGTCATTGTCGTCTTGGCCTTGCGTTCGCGGTCGCCGCCCGTATCTCCCACCGCGGTGGCTGTGCTCCCATTCGCCGTCCGCGGAAACGCGGAGTTGGACTACCTGCGCGAGGGAATGGTGGACCTCCTCAGCACGAATCTGGACGGCGCGGGCGGCGTACGAAGCGTGGACCCGCGCGCGGTGCTGGCTGCCGTCGGCGCCGGTTCGGCGGAGCTGGACCCTGAAACTGGCAGCCGCGCGGCCGAACGCCTCGGCGCCGGTATGTATGTCTTGGGAGACATCGTGCAGGCAGGTGCGCGCCTTAGAATCACCGCATCGCTGTACGAGCGGAGCCAGGTGCCCTCCCTCGTGTCACAGGCTGCAGTCGAGGGGAACGCGAGTGATATCTTCGCGCTCGTGGATGGCCTGGCCGCGCAGCTGCTCGCCGAGCGGATGCGGACTCCGGGCGGGCGAATCGTGCGGATCGCCGCGATGACGACGAACTCCCTGCCGGCGCTCAAAGCATACCTGGAGGGGGAAAGCCATTGGCGCGCGGTGCGTCTCCCCCAGGCGATCGAAGCGTTGCAGCGCGCTGTCGCGCTCGACTCGACATTCGCACTCGCCTGGTACCGGCTCGGCGTCGCGACGTCGTGGGAAGCGCGCGTGGAGCTGGCGCGAGATGCGATGGATCGCGCCATGCGACATCGTGGCGCGCTGCCCCCGCACGACCGTCTCCTGATCGAGGCCTACGATGCCATTGCGTCGCGCGAGATGGATCGGGCGGAGCGTCTTTATCGCGCCATCGTCGCCGACCACCCGAACGATGTGGAAGCGTGGGGAGGACTCGGCGAGATGTGGTTCCACGCGAACCCTTGGCGTGGACGCTCGTTCACCGAGTCGCGACAGGCCTGGGAGCGGATGCTGCAGCTCGAGCCCAACAATGCCGGGGCGACGTGGCATCTGGCACAAGTTGCGGCACGTGAGCGCCGGTACGCGGAGCTCGATTCGCTGCTCACCCGCCTGCTCTCGACAGTGTCGGGTGGTGCGGCCCTCTCCGTGCGCGCGATGCACACCGCTGCCCTCGGCGACGTCACAGCCCAGGCAAAGCTCGCCCCCGAGCTGCGAGGCACTGACGATTACTCGCTCATCGTCTCGGTCTGGCGAGTTGCAGTCTTCTCGGACGATCTGCCCGGCGTCACCCGGTTCGCCCGCCTCCTGACTGACCCGCAGCGTCTGCCAGAGGTGCGAGCGCTAGGCCACGTTGTGCTCGCGCATCTGGAACTCGCGCAAGGACGATGGAGCAGAGCGCAGGCAGAATTGGACGCGCTGGCGACACTGCACCAGTCATGGGCGCTCGAGTACCGGGCGCTCCTCTCTGTCATGCCAGCGTTGCCGATGCCGGCAGGAGAGCTCGAGACGATTCGCGACCAGCTTCGCCGGTGGAACGCCAATCCAACAGCTCGGGTCGTGAGCCCCGCCGACCTCTGGGTCAACGCGCACGCGGATGACCACACACAACTAAGGACCTACCTGCTCGGCCTCGTAAGCGCGCGCCTCGGTGACGTCACTGCGGCGCAGCAGCACACCACCGAGCTCGCGCGGTTGGAGGGCTCGTCCGACGCAGGCCAACTTGCGCGCTCTCAGGGCCGGGGGATCCGGGCTCAGCTACTGTGGAGTCGCAAAGATCCGGCAGCCGCCCTACGCGCTCTCGAAGCGGGGCCCGACGCGGTGGACTTCGGATCAGCGCGGACGTCGCCCTTCTATGCTCGAACTTACGAGCGCTTCATGCGCGCGGAGCTCCTTCGCGCGGTGGGACGCGACGCTGAGGCGCTCGGCTGGTACCGCGGCCTGGCGGAGATCTTCCCGTACGACATCGTCTATCTGGCACTCGCTCACCGCGGTCAGGCCGAGATCTACGAAAAGTTGGCGAGGAAAGAAGAGGCGGTAGAACACTATGGCCACTTCGTCAGGCTGTGGAGGGAATGCGACGCGGCGCTCCGCCCCATGGTAATCGAAGCAGAGCGCCGGATGATCCGTCTTCAGGAACTCTCCGAGCCCTAGCACATCACGGCGCCGTCAATAGCGCCGAAATGAACACGCGACCGCTCAGCCGCCTTCGGCTATCGCCGGGGTAAATCGCCCGCAGTCTATCGTGCCACGGATGGCCGTTCCGTTCGCGCTCTTCCCACTGATCTCGAAGCGGCCGCCGGTATTCTTGGGCTGCATTGTCACGGTTCCGGCACCGGCGATCTTGCCCCCTTTCACCGTCGAGATGTGGTGCGACATGGAGCCGGTGTTCACAGCGATCGTAAGCTGAGGAGGTGCGTCGCCGCTCGCGGGGCGCCACATGGTAAGGCTCAGATTCCTCGGCGTGGTGTTGCTCGAGTTGTACTGCACGCTCCACATCGCCGCAGCGACGCTGTAGATGTAAGCCTCGGGTGCGTGCTTGCACTCACCGAGCCCCTTGGCGCGGTAGCTCTTCCCGCCGACGTTGAGAGCGATGGTGATCGGCACCTGGTTTGCGCGCGCGACCGCGGCACGGGCGTCGGTGGGGGTGGCGGCGCGCCGCTGGGCGTGCGCGGCACCGGCTGGGAGAGCGACGACCATAGCAGAGAAGCCGGCGAGTCTGGCGATTGTGGCGAGTTGAGGCATCAGGTTCTCCTTCGATGGTTGGGAGGTCGTGGCAGCTACGGGGTGATTGTCAGGGTCACGCGCCCGAACGCAGTGTAAGAGGTGCTGGCCTTAGCATCGAACTGCGCGGTCACCACGTATTGGTAGGTCATACCGTCCCACAAACCGGTGTCCGTATACGAGTTGTTCGGGTACCTGTCAGCGATCACGAAGACCTGAGTCGCAATGACGCGACTCCATCCTTCCTCAGGCTCGGGGCCGTAAATCTTCGCCCGCTCGATGCGGTAGCTCACTGCGCCGCTCACTGGATTCCACTGTAAGGACACGGTGCCGGGACCCGGCGACGTTGCGCTGACGTAAATGGGGATGACCGTTGTCGTCGTAGTTCCTTGCTTCGAGACCGTCTGCGCAGCGAGCACGGGCGTGAGGATCGCAGCCGCGGCGAGCGCCACGGCAGTCGTGCAAAGATTTCCGAATCGCATTTGGTTTATCCTCTGGCGGTTGATTGAGTCTCAGAACTGCATTACTGCATCCGAGCGACTTCGATGCGGGCATTTCCGGTCGCGCCCGCTCCTGCCTGTTGCACGGACTCGGGCGCGGGCGGTCGCGTAGCGCCGAGGCCCATGACAAAGAGCCGCGCGGCCGGGATTCCCTCCGCGACCAGGCGCTCTTTGACGGCAGCGGCGCGCTTCTCGGAGAGGGCTTGGTCGGCCACAGCGTCGGCGGTGGCGTCGACATGCCCTTCGATCAGGAACGCGCCCGGCTGGTGTTCGAGATGCCGAGCTAAGCGGTCGATGTGCGGCGCCGAGCCGACCGCGAGCTGGTCCGTGTTCCCCTCGAATCGGATCTCCCACAGCACCGCGCGGCCGGCCGCGAGGTCGGCGGCCAATTGGTCGGGCGCAGAAGCGCTCACGTTCCTCAGTCGAGTTGCGGCGTCGGCTACGCCCTGCTCAGTCTTGGCCACCGCCGCGTCAGCGAGCTCTGCCGCTTTGCTGACTACAGTGTCCACCCTGCGCCCGGTCTTCTCCAGCGTCGAGTCCACCGTCTGACCGATTCGAGCCATGGCAGCGCTGTCAGCTTTGGCTTTGCGCGCCTCGAGCCTCCGCTCCGCCTGCTCCTTCATCTTCTTCAGGACCTGCCCTTCGGCTCGCACCGGCGCTGTGAGCGCACAGCCAAAGGCGATGGCGAGACCGAGCGACAGCCTGTGCTTCCTTTCCATCTCCTTCTCTCCTGGTTCATGGGGGCCCACGCATCGTTTGCCATTCCCGGGTAGGCACTTGATGCGCCCGGAAGCTACGGACGTGTGTCTCCCACCCTTCAACATTTCAACGTGTTGCGGGGTAATGGTTTCCTGTCACTTCCGGATTGGCGGGCGCGCTGATGGTGACGCGATTTCCGCGCTCAGCGATCAGGTCACGGGTGAGATCACCGTCTTGGGGCTGCCCCTACCGTCGACTCAGCCCGGCAGGCGAACTGTGAACAAGGTGCCAGTTTCGTCGGAGGAATTCACCTCGATGGTGCCGCCGTGAGCGGTGACGATTCGTTCGGCGATGTAGAGTCCCAATCCGAGATTGCTCGCATGGCGTGCAGTGGCCTCGCCGGATCTGAGGCGTTTGAGTGGGCTGAAGAGCTCATGGAGATCCGAAATCGGGATGGCTGCACCGCGGTTGTGCACACGCAGCACGACTGACTCCGCATCGCCTTGGACAGTCACGGTGATTGTCGCCTTCGCCGACCCATGTTGCACCGCGTTGGTGAGCAAGTTCGCCAGCACCTGGCTGATACGCGCGGAGTCCCACTCACCCTGCAAATCGCCGGACGTCTCGAATTCCAGCACGCTCTCCGGATGGGCGGCCCTCATTTCCTCGACCGCCTGGCGCGCTACTTTTGCCATATCCATTTCCTGGCGCACAATTGGAACACCGGCGCCCAACCGGCTGAGCGTGAAATCCAGCAGATCTCCAACCATGTGATTCATACGCGTTGAGCTGCCAAGGATGCGGGTTGTCAGCGTCAGGTGTGGCTCTTTGAGCTCGCCCGTATCGAGCATGAACTGCGAGGACGTAATGACGGCGCCGAGTGGCGTGCGCAGATCATGGCCCAGGATCGCCAGGAACATCTCCTTCGAATGATCGAGGTCTTGCGTATATCGTGTGATGGACTCGGCTAACGCCTGATCGATCGCTTCATTGAATCGCATCAAGTCTTCAAGGTCGGCGCCGGTGAGGGTGCCCTCCGCTTTTGTCCAGAGCCGGATGACACTCGCTCGTAGCGCGCGGTATTCCGAGACCATCTCCCCGAGAGTGAAGCCGCTCTCGGCTCGGCCGGCGCCGTGTACCTCTGCTGCCGTGTCGGTGCCCTCGTGGCCAGGCTCTGCGTTACCCTTGGACTTATCGGTTCGTTCGGTCTCGGTCTGGGGCGTCTGGAGATCAGTGATGATATTGTTGAGCATCTCCAGGGCGTGGTCGCGGAGTTCAACAACGTCCATCGTCCTGTCAGCGGGGCCGCATGTGGCAGCGAATGCCACCCAGTCGGCGAGGATAGGCTCGGAATTCGTGGCAATAAAGTCGGCCAGTCTCACGGTACCTCCGTTTACATGATCGATTCGAAAGGTAACAACCGATCGTCAAAAACGATGTGTCCGTCAGAGGAACAAAGTATCAGCGGCGACGAGGACGACCCTGACTATTGGGCGCGGACGGCGGCCACGTAAGCCGCTGTGTCGTAATAGTTGCGCACGCGCACAACTTTGCCGCCGCTGAAAGTGTAAAGCCGCACGATCTCGCTCTCGAACGGGCGACCGGTCGCCTTCGCAACACCGGCCCCAACGAAGATCGCGGCCACGTCATCGCCACTGACCATGTAGCGGCGCAGCTCGACCCTGTCGTAGCGCATGGTGGCACCGAGTCGTTGCTCGAACTCCGCGATCCCGGCGATCCCGCGCCAGGTACCGGCGAAGGGCAGCA